>CAJBRY010000194.1 GCA_903958085.1 uncultured Geobacteraceae bacterium | reverse complement strand
GATCAAAAAGTCCAGATTCCTTTTGCACAGCCTTTACCGAACCTTCATATACAAATATGGCAAACTGTCCAGGATTTACGAGCAACTTCGAGGCATTTTTAAGTTCATCACCCCCACCGTTCCATCTCCATACAAGAACTTCAGGGGCGGGATCTTTCCATTCAATAACCGAACGCAACTGACCTTTAATGCTTTCAAACAAGCCCATGACAACCTCCCATTTTCATAAAATTAATGGTGCATAGTTTTCTGATTCCAAAGAGTGTCAGCGATCCGCATATACGATGAGTCCAGAATCTGCCACTTCCACCCTGCAGTTGGAAAAACCGCGACGCTTTAGGCGGAACATAATGAGGGGCGCTACGAGAGGGCAAACCCCCGGCAGTATCAGCGGGAAATGACTATAAGGCATATTTAGAAGCGTCTCCAAAGTGGCTTTAAATCTAAATAAGCTCCTATTCCCTTTACGGTTTCTACGTAATTCCATAAGCTAACCATGCTCACTTGTTTCATGAAATTCAAGCATCTTCCAGTTTTCAATAGTATTGTCAAGGCGCCATTGACTGCCCGCCATATATGTGAGCTTACCCTCACCATCAATATATACGTGCATAGCCTCTTTTTTTTCAAAATCCTCAATATGCTTTTTTTCACCTGAAACCCATCGGGCAGTAACGTAGCTTACCGGCTCAAACGCGACTTTAACAGTATACTCATGTTCGAGTCGGTGCATAACAACTTCAAATTGCAGCAGACCAACCGCTCCAATCACCCAATCTGAACCCATTAAGGGCTTAAACACCTGAGTAGCCCCCTCCTCCGCCAACTGAACAAGCCCTTTTTCCAATGCTTTAGACTTCATAGGATTCAACAATCGTACCTTGCGGAAATGTTCCGGAGCAAAACTGGGAATTCCGGTAAACTTAAGATCTTCCCCAAGCGTAAACGTATCACCAATCTTTATAGTGCCATGGTTGTGTATGCCGATTATATCTCCAGGCCACGCTTCTTCAACGTTAGTACGATCCTGCGCCATGAAAATTGTAGCATTGGCAATCTGAACGTCGCGGCCAAGCCTAACATGTCGTACTTTCATGCCGCGAGTAAACTTACCGGAACATATCCTGAAAAAAGCAATTCTGTCACGATGCGCAGGATCCATATTTGCCTGGATTTTAAAAGTAAATCCACTGAAAGGCTCCTCGTAAGGAGATACAGTCCGCGTTGATGACTCGCGCGGCAGTGGATGAGGTGCATACTCAACAAAAGCGTCAAGCAGTTGCTGAACTCCAAAAGTATTTATGGCGCTGCCAAAAAAAACGGGAGTCTGTTTACCAGCAAGATAGGCGCTCATATCAAATGGATGGGCAGCTCCTTCCAATAGTTCAATATCATTCCTTAGTTCATCCACCTGACTTCCGAGCAGTTCATCGAGGCGCGTATCATCCAGACCATTTACGGTTATTATTTCACCAGTGCCATTGTCAGCATCTGCATCAAAAAATGTCAGCTCTTTTGTGTAAAGATGATATGTACCGCGAAACCTTTTACCCATTCCGATTGGCCAGGTAATTGGCGCCGTCTGCATATTGAGATTTTTTTCAATATCATCGAGAAGATCAAGCGGTTCCTGCCCTTCACGATCGAGCTTGTTCATAAATGTCATGATCGGCGTATGACGCAGACGGCAGACTTCCAGCAGTTTTTTCGTCTGGCTTTCTACACCTTTAACCGAGTCAATAACCATCAACACGGAATCAACTGCTGTCAGAACACGATATGTGTCCTCTGAAAAATCGTTGTGGCCAGGGGTATCAAGCAGATTAATTTCGCAATCATCGTATGTAAACTTCATAACCGATGAAGTGACTGAAATACCGCGTTGTTTTTCCAAATCCATCCAGTCAGATGTAGCATGGCGGGCACTTTTCCGTGCTCGAACCTCACCAGCCTGCTGAATAGCGCCGCCAAAAAGCAGCAACTTCTCGGTTATTGTCGTCTTACCGGCATCAGGGTGACTGATAATGGCAAATGTCCGTCTTTTTTCTACTTCCTTTTGATTATACAGTTCCACTTGAATAACTCCTTAGGCAATCAAAAGGCGGGCAAGCCCGCCAGATATTTACTGGAATAAGCGTTGATTCCTGCACTCTGTACCGGATAACCCGCTATCCTTTAAAGACCAGACGATCAAGACACCAACGTCCGCCACCGGCGATCAGCAGGTAAAGTGCCATCCCCAACAGAGCTAGATTGAACTCTACACCGTGTCCACGTCCAACGGCACAATTAATATTGAGAAAAAAACCGCTGGCCCAGTGAATTTTATAGATGGCAACACACATAACAGCTGAAATACCTGCAGCTGAAAGTCGAGTCAGAAAGCCGGCAAGGATACCAAATCCACCACCAAATTCAGCGATGATTGCCAGCAGTGTAAAAATTGGTGGAATTCCCAGCTTTTCTTCAAACATTTTAAACGTACCGGTCAAACCCTGACCACCAAAAAGCCCCAGCAGCTTCTGAGAACCGTGCGCCATAAAAATCAATCCAAGCGGAATACGCAACATTAAGGGGGCAATCAATTCCGTTGCATCAAAACTACCTTTAGCCATGCGTGACCTCCCCGAATTCCTTGTGAATCAAACTGTTTTTACCTCCATGCTTGACAACGTACATAAGCTCATCTGCAGAACGAATTAGCTCATCCACAGTTGGAGGAACCTCGCAATAGGTAGCGGCACCAATGCTGAAACTAACCGGCCAATCCTTTTGAGCCATCGCCTGGTCAAGATTAGCATGCATTTTGTTGAGGAACATCAAGCCTGCATCTCCTGGAGTATCAGGAAGTAAGACAACAAACTCATCACCGCCAAAACGTGCCAGGACATCGGAACTTCTGATATGCGAACGAATGGTTGCAACAACAGTAATCAGTAACTCATCGCCAGTCTGATGTCCTAACTGGTCGTTGACAACCTTAAAATCATCAATATCTATATATGCCACCGTCAATGGCAAATCATAACGTTGAGAACGATTTATTTCATGTTCGGCCAGATCAAAAAACGAACGACGATTCAGAGTATTTGTTAGTGGGTCTCGTCGTGCAAGCTCCTTTTCGTTTTCAAGATTTTTTTTCAGCGCTGAAAACAGTAGACTCATCATAAGCAAAAACAGAAACTCAATCAGCTCGTTCCAGTAATGCAAGACAGAGTGAGACGAAGTAGGATTATGATACCCTTCATCGGCGACAAACCTCACAACTACAGCCAAAAGACAGAAAGCCAATCCGCTCCGTTTACCAACAAACCAGGCAGCAAGAGATACCGGAATCAGGTAAAGAACTATCAGTGAATAATCACCGGTGTTCAGGTCAAGCCAACCAAGAAACAGAAGAAAGACGGCACAAAAAAACTGCGTCATCAAAGGAGTGAAGGTTGAAAAGTTCTGCTCAATTTTTTTATGAATGTATCTGATCATATTGTAATTAAGTTACCAGAAATTATCGTAGTCGCTTGGCAACACACATAACATCATAAGGCTTACCAGTGAAATCAAGGAGGTAGGTATAATTCATGCCAGAGGCCGAACACGCATTGATCTTTGCGGTCAACTCCTCCTCGCTCACTTTAGTGCAACTCACTAAAACTATGCACGATAATATGAGTATTTTTTTCATTGGCCCCCCTCACGAATCTCTGAGACAAAACGCAAAAACTATCTGAAGTTGATGTTGTTTTTACCACATCTTCTGGGTCAGTATCAACGTGTAATACCGACCAAGCACGTCACAAATTATTAAGTAATTTCGATGCAACAAAGAAAAAAGGAGTTACGCTCAATTGCGTAACTCCTTGAACTTATCGACAGGCCGCCTCCGATTCAAAAACAAATCCCGGCGCATCAGATTACTGCATCATTAAATTCCAGGTGCCCTCGTTATGATTTCATCACCGCGCTATGATGTTTTTTTCATCATTAGCGTCACTCTGTTTTTGTTATTAACTCGTTGATACTCCATATTGTTCGCAAGATTTTTTATGATGTTAAGTCCCAGTTCATCCGGCTGCAGGTTTTTGTCAAACGGATCAAGCGCATCTCCGCTGCTTTCAAAGACAACCTCCAGAGTTTCTTTCTTTTCCGAGTAAGCGATTGTCAGATCGAGTATCTCCGTACTCAAACGAGGATTACATATCAGAAGTAGCTCCTCAACCAATAGCAATAAATTGTACCTGGTCTTTTTCGGCAGGATCTGCTTTTCACAAAAAATTTCAATTTCTGCGTTCATGGCATATAAATCATAATCAGGTGAACGGATCTGATAGTTGAAACTGCGGACTCTGTTTATAAACGCTCTGGTCTTTTCTTTTTGCGGATTTTCAAAAATCTGTTGCGGAGTACCTTCTTCATAAATCAACCCTTCATCCATATACAGCACCCGGTTGGCAACATCACGGGCAAAATCCATTTCGTGGGTAACAATCGCCATTGTCATGCCATCTCTGGCTAGACGTCGTATTACCGAGAGAACTTCGCTAACCATTGTCGGGTCAAGCGCCGAAGTCGGCTCATCAAACAAAATTATCTCGGGATCCATTGCCAGGCAGCGTGCTATCGCAACACGCTGTTTCTGCCCACCTGAAAGCTCATCCGGATAGTTACAAGCCTTCTCGGCCAATCCTACTAATTTGAGAAGCTCCAAAGCTTTAACTTCTGCAGCCTTCTTACTCATTCCCAGCAATTTAATCGGACTGAGTGTCAGGTTCTCGAGCACTGAAAGGTGTGAGAAAAGATTGAACGATTGGAATACCATGTTCATTTTCTGACGGATCTTTGGCACGTCAGTCTTTGCATCCAGTATATTGACTCCATCAATTGTAATAGAGCCGCCGCTTGGTTGATCAAGCAGGTTAAGGCAGCGTAAAAAAGTACTTTTGCCGGTTCCGGAAGGGCCAATTATTGCAATAACTTCACCGGTTCTTATTTCAATAGTGATGTCTTTCAATACGACAAGTTCGCCAAACTTCTTGGAAAGATGCTCTACCTGTATCATGCGCTGGCCACCTTTCTCCGCTTGGATTTCGGATCAGTCCTCCATTCGAGATACTCCAGCGACTGCATAAGAACCCATGATATCAAAAAGTAAAGAATCGCAACCATCACCAGTGGGAAAAAGGCATCGAAAGTGCGACTTCGGATAATATCACTGGCTTTAGTGAGATCCTGCACCGCGATGTATCCGACTATGGAGGTCATTTTGACCAGAGAAATAAATTCCCCCTTATAGACCGGCAGAATTCTTCTAACCGTTTGCGGCAGGACGATGTGGATGAATGTTTTTATCTTACTGAAGCCCATAGCGATTCCAGCCTCGGTTTGCCCCTTGTCCACACCCTCGATGCCTGTTCTGAAAATCTCGGCAGAATATGCGGCAAAATTCATCCCGAAAGCAATAACAGCAACCAGTACCGGACTGATGTTTACTGAGGCAAATACGACATAAAAAATGAGCATCAAAAATACCAGCACAGGTGTACCACGCAGAATGGCAATGTAAATTTTTGCAGGAATGTTAAGAAATGAATTTGCTGACATTCGTAAAAAGCAGATCAGCGAACCAAGCAGTGTTCCGAAAATAGTTGCCAGGATTGAAATTGCAACGGTAGTTTTAAGTCCGTCCCAGAGAAGTAGATAACGTTTTTCCTGGATGATATTGCTTCTGAAACTGTTGACTAGGCTTGAGGTAAGTGATGGGGAATTTGTTGTACCACTGGCAGACTTGCCCCCCCTGGCTTTTTTTACAAGCATAACCTGGGCATTTGCAAAATACGGCTGTGTAAAATCAATCTTTTTTTTCCGTTCGTCAGTTGCCGTCATTCCAGTTACAATCAAATCTACCTTGCCAGACTGCAAAGCCGGTATAAGAGCCATGAATTTCATATTTGAAAATTCGACAGGCCTCTTCAGTTTAAGACCTATGATGCGGGCAAGCTCACCATCATGACCGGTTACCCTGCCATCTTTATCTACAAAACTAAACGGTTCGCGAGTTGCACTGACCCCTATTGTCAACACCTTTCCAGCTTTGGGAAGCAGTATCTCCGGTTCCTGATATGGGCTCAAATCCTCCTTGAACCACCGGCTTTTCATAGATACCAGTGTACCGTCGCTTTTTAATTCAGTAATAATCCGGTTCACAGCTGCCAGTAGTTCGTAATTGCCTTTTTTGATTGCAACTGCCGTATCCTCATTATCAAGTGGCTCCGGAAGTCGTGACAATTCCTGATTTTTCTTGGAGACCTGAATCGCAAGCGGATATGAAGTAACAATAGCATCAAGCTGCCCGGATTTCATGGCGGCTACAGCATCCATTATGTCATCAAAGCTTTTTACCTCAGCCTTTGGGAAACGTCTTGCGGCAATAGTCTCACCTGTTGTTCCAGTCATCACACCGATCTTTGCCTGCTTCGCGTCATCAAAACTTGTTATGACCTTTTCATTTTTTCCACACCCTGACAGAAACACTGTAATAAGCAAAATCATTAGCAAAGCTGAAATGATGTGAGACCTCATTTTGTTTCCCTTATTACATTCGGTGTTCCTTCCGCGCCCAGATAAAACACAGCAAGCTTTACAGGAACATCCGCAAGATTTTTACCGTTATGCATAGTATTCACAACCTCTATGATCGCATCTCCGGCTGTAAATGAGAGTTTATTTCCTCCTTCCAGCTCAACGGCCAGGCTGCCGGATACAACGTATGCGTAAACCGGCACAGGATGTTTATGCCAGCCAGTTTCTGCGCCGGGAGCCAAATCAACAGTCATTGCTGTTACTTCTGCTTTGTCAGTCAGAGGATAGGATATTTTCTGACCGTTGCCTGTTAGAGTAGTCTTTGCAAGAACTTTTGAAGTAACACCAGAGTTATAATCGGCAGAAATTGCGGGGTGTGCCACAAACAGCAGCATGCCCAGACAGAGGTAGAGAGTTCGAATTTGAAGAGCATAAAATAATGTCATGTCGTATTTTCCTTAATGTTCCTTATATAAGTCCCTAATTAACGCTGAAAGAAGTTAATTTAAATATACAATCCAACCAGCAGACTACACAAATTACTTCTCATCACGCACTCTCCTAATGCTGGATCTTACTTGTGCAATTTTACCAAAATCTATTTTATTCCTTTACCAATGCCGCAATACCACCAGCGTAGTAAGGTTCTGAGAACAGTACCTTCTTGGCCCTTTCCTCAGTAATGGTAATGCAGGCACCAATCATATCAACTTTCCCGGCCAATAACGCAGGGATCATGGCACCAAAGTCCATATTAACAATTTCTAGTTTCATATCAAGCTTTTGCGCAACTAAAGCAGCAATTTCAATGTCCAGACCTACAATTTTTTGTGAACCGTCCATAAATGAGAACGGCTCCGTTACTGCCGCAGTGCCAAGCTTAAGAACACCCTTACTTCCGCTTGACTTAATTTCCGGCATCGCAGCAGGACTGCCTGACTTTGGAAGCCAGCGCAATTTCATGGCGTCATATGCTCCGCTTTTCTTAAGCTCACTAACAACTAGGTCTATACTTTTCTTCAACTCCTGCTTATCCGGTTGGACAGCAAAACCATAGTTATCAATGGTTATCATTTCTGGCAATACAGAAAGTCCGCTGTTTTTTGCAGCAATGTTTTTTAAAATTGGTTCATCATAGGCTGCCGCATCAGCCTTGCCGGATTTTACCGCTAGAACAGAGTCAAGGGCACTATTAAAATACTTGAACTTCGCATTTGGAAATTTGGACAGCACAAGTTTGTCTGCCACGGTTCCGGTCGGCACGGCAAACTCCTTGCCATCCAGCTGTTGAAGTTTTGTAATTTTGTCCCTCTTGTCACATCCGGTAAGCATGAAAAAAAGAGAAGAAGTCAGGACTATACAAATTGCTTTGAAAATACTACATGTCATAAAAATTACCCCTTTTTAGTTTTTATTTAAGTATGCAAGTGAAGCTGTCACTTATAACTGACACTAACATAGCTTTTTACAGCCGAGTTATTTGATGTCTGCTCAACATCAAACGATTTACCTTTATTTTTGAGCAGCTTCCATACCGCACGCACAGAGGTTGGTTTTCCACTTTTTTTATCAATAAAGTTGCGGACAATAGTACCATCAGGTTCAATATTCCAATCTTTGCACTCTACTACCGAGGGATAACCGTTGCAGACAAGGGTCGAGTCACTCTTGAAAGTAATAAAGCCTTTAGGGTAACCGGAGCTGACCATTGATTTTCCTGATATCATTTCCATGGTAAATGACTGTTTATTGGTCGAAGTATCTTCCGATGCAATAGCAACACTTGCAATCATATAAAAAAGTGCCGCAGTTCCGATAACCTGATTTCTTTTCAATGTTTCTCTCCTTTGTTGTCTATTTCCGCCGAGCGGTTTTTTCTCGTGAATACAATTCAGACAATCATATTTTATATTTCAGAACCTATTACAGAACTCTCCGAGTGTGAATGATCCAGAAAGAACCCCCACAACTGGTCTTTGACTGCCCGGTACCGAACTTCGGATTCGAGTATATCAGAACATAAATAAAGAAAAAGCCCAAAATGTTTGTAATCTTCGGAGAGTGGCAACTCACCATGGATTTCACATACCTCTTGACAGCTTTCCTATACCGGGCAACATCAATACACCGAAAATTGCATCGTCTGCCGATGCAATCAAGTTTCAGTGACCTGGTGGCGGAGTTTTGCATGACACACCTGCGGCAAATGTGTTATGCGTAGCCTCCTACATGGTCATCAGCATTGTCCAATCCGGTTGCCTTGCCACTCTGCTGTTGTACTGCTTATTATGATGAAGCATCGAGGAACTATTTCTATGAATATCACAAAAAAACATATACTTGCTTTCTTTAAACAGCTGGATGGATCTACTCCATTTGCAGTGATCGAGCGTAATTTTGGTGGGCGCCATGTTAAGCGAGAGCTTAAAAATATGCTGGAAGATATGGCTGACGACGGTGAAATTGTCCGATTTAAGGGGAACAGTTATGGCCTGCCAGGAAAGATAATGACCACTCGCGGTAGAATTTCTATTCATCGTGACGGCTACGGCTTTGTTGTGCCGGAAGGTGGCGGTGAGGATATTTTTATTCCTTCAAAGCAACTTAAAGGGGCACTGCATGGAGATCTGGTCGACGCAACTGCTACGCCGAGCCGCATGGGTGCGGGTAAACTTGACGGGCGGGTAGTTGCCATTATTGAGCGTGCCACAAGCCGCATAGTTGGGCGCTACGAAGAGAACCGGCGGGGTGCGATTGTCATTCCTGAAGATCAGAGACTCAACCTGGTGGTATCAATACCGGCCAAAGGGCGTGGCAAGGCGGAAGACGGGCATCAGGTTGTGGCAGAATTGACAGCATATCCCATCGGAGGAAGACCTGCCGAAGGGAAAATAATAGAAGTCCTTGGTTGGCCTGATGATCCGGAAGTTGAGATTCAGTCTGTGATTCGCCGCTTCGACCTGCCGCACATCTTTGGCAAGGTTGTCCTTACAGAAGCAGAAGGAATTGTGGAAACCGTTTCGCTTGAAGATCTAAAAGGACGTGTTGACCTGCGGTCAATGCCGACTGTGACAATTGATGGAGAAACCGCGCGAGACTTTGACGACGCAGTTTCTTTGCGTCGGGAGGGACAGAATTTCCGGCTGTGGGTTTCTATCGCCGATGTTTCTCACTATGTTAAAATAGAAAGCCCACTTGATCGTGAGGCTTACCTTCGTGGAACCTCGGTTTATTTCCCTGACCGCTGCATCCCGATGCTCCCGGAGCGCCTCTCAAACGGCGTCTGTTCACTCAATCCACATCAGGTTCGCCTGACTATGACTGCTGAAATGCTTTTTGACCAAAGCGGCACGATGCTGGAGTCCACTTTTTATCCCAGCGTCATCAAAAGTGCCGCACGCCTCACCTATACGATAGTAAAGCAGATTATTGTCGATCAGGACCGTGAGTTGGCCGACAAATATCGACCAGTGTCGGCGATGTTGCTAGAGATGAAAGAACTGGCACTAATTCTGATGGAAATGCGAAAAAGACGTGGAAGCATAGACTTTGATCTGCCGGAACCGGAGATTATCATTGGGCTGACCGGGCAAACAGAGGGGATAATTAAGGCAGAGCGCAATCTTGCACACCAACTTATTGAAGAGTTTATGCTGGCTGCTAATGAAGCTGTGGCACGCTTCATCACCTCAAGTAACATTTCATTTTTGTATCGTGTTCATGAAAATCCTGATCCGGTCAAACTCCATACGTTTCAGGAGTTTGTCTACGGTTTCGGCTATGAGTTCAGCCTGGTTGACGACAAAATAAAACCATCTGAACTTCAGCGTCTTCTTGCACAGGCTGACGGCAAACCGGAAGAGCGGATGATAAACTACGCTTTGCTCCGATGCATGAGACAGGCGCGTTACGCAGCAGAGAATGTTGGCCATTTTGGGCTTGCATCAGATTGCTATTGCCATTTCACATCCCCAATCAGGCGTTATCCAGATCTTGTCGTTCACAGAATATTGAAAGCAGCGCTCCTTTCAGCATCAAAAGAGAAACAGACTGGAAAAGGTGCTTCAAGACAACTTGCTATTGCCACCGAACGCCTTGGCGAGATTGCCGAACACACCAGCAAACGTGAACGGGTCGCGATGGAAGCAGAACGGGACGTAGTGGAGATGAAAAAATTGCAGTATATGCTGAAACATGTTGGAGAGGAGTTCGATGGTTATATCACCGGAGTGACAAACTTCGGTCTATTTGTAGAACTTGAAGAACTTTTTGTGGAGGGTCTGGCACACATTTCAGCCCTGACTGACGACATATACAACCACGCAGAAAAGCAGCATTCACTGATAGGTCGCCGCACAGGAAAAATTTTCCGGATCGGCGATACCGCAAGAATCAACGTAGTTTCAGTGTCCCCCGGCACGAGACGCATTGAGTTTACAATTGTGACACATTCCGCATCGACGACTGTCAATAAGAATCCTGCACAAGAGGAGTACCCGCGTGTCCCGCTGCGCGGCAAAAAGCCGACTGGTCTTCCACCCAGAAGTAACGGACGGGATCAGAACGGCAGCGGCGGAAAAAATGGTCGCAATTCACAAAACAAGAGAGGCGGCAGAAAGCGGCGTTGAGGGCAAATTGGGTTGCAAGCATATGCGTCACTGTGATAGGAAGAACAAATGAGTGAAGAAAAAGTAGCCCCATTTATTGAACACTTGGTTGAACTTCGGAAACGACTGGTAATAATTGTTATTGCCGTGGTTGTGGGGATGGGCGTCGCCTGGAATTTCTCCACCGACCTTCTTAAATTTATGGAAAAGCCATTGACCGGCAAGACCTATCTGACTGAAATCAAAAAGGACGTCTATTTAAAAGTCAAAGAGCTTGCACCCTCAATGTATACCCGCTACAAACTGGAACAGGAGATAAACGCTCCTCAAAAACTCCGTCCTCTCAACTACAGCGCCCCTCTTGAGCCATTCTTTGTCCAGTGTAAAATTTCGATGCTCGCAGGCTTTGTTATGGTTTTGCCAATCGTTTTCTATCAAATCTGGTTATTCATCGCGCCGGGACTAACAAGGCGTGAACGAAGAATGGTCGTACCGTTTGTTACTGCATCAACAGTGACTTTTTGCATCGGAGCTATGTTTTTCCTGATCGTCATATGGCCGGTAATAATCAACTTTTCTCTCTCATATGAAGCCGAAGGCTTGCAAAGTTGGCTCAATCTCAGCGCATATGTAAATTTTTGCCTGCGACTTATTCTCATGTTCGGCCTGATATTTGAACTACCGGTATTGACTCTTCTCCTGGCCAGGTTCGGAATCGTAAGTTACCAATTTTTAGCACCAAAACGGAAATATGCACTACTTGCGAGCTCAATAATTGCGGCTTTCCATGCAGATCTTATAACCATGTTCGTAATAATGATCCCACTTTATCTAATGTATGAGATAAGCATCTGGGTCGCATTTGTCTTCGGAAAAAAGAAAGCCATTCCAGTTGATGAACTTCCAGGTCAGACGGCATAAATTCTGATAGATTAAATTCTGTTGACAAGTTTCTCTAAAACCCCTAAAAGGATGTAAAATGTCTTTTTAGGGG
>CAJBRY010000193.1 GCA_903958085.1 uncultured Geobacteraceae bacterium | reverse complement strand
ATTCATATTTGGGGAATGTCAGTCCCAGAGAATATGAAGATACATATCACCAGAGAAAAGTGGCTTAGCAAAATGTCCATTATTACTTGACCACATCAGTGTACTTTTTGCACTGACGAGATACGAGGGTTCCGACCCTCCGATAATTCCAGAGAAAGAGTGCAAAAACCTCTGCAACAATCAAAGTGCAATATGACTGTTGTTGTGTTGGGTTTCTGCACAGAGCGAGGTGAGTAATGGCAAGAGTAGGATACGCACGGGTAAGTTCAAGGGATCAAAATTTGGATTCACAGATCGACATGTTGGCAGCAGCACGATGCGAGAAGATCTTTGAGGATAAAATCAGCGGCGTGAAGGAGTCGCGTCCGGAATGGGATCGTCTTTTGGAATTCCTTCGTCCCGGCGATACAGTGGTTGTAGTAGAGCTTTCACGCATGACCCGGTCGCTGATGCATCTCCTGTCGTTCGTGAAGGTCTTCGAGGAGCCTGGCATTGAGATCGTATCTCTGCGGGAGCACATTGATTCTTCGACGGCTACCGGTCGGGCGTTCCTGTCGATACTTGGCGCCATCAATCAAATGGAGAGGGAGTTGAAAAGTGAACGTGCCGCTGCTGGCCGGGCATCGGCGAAGGCGAGAGGAAGAACTGGTGGCCGACCAAGGACGGATGCCAGTAAATTGGAGAATGCGAGGGTGCTCTATGAGAACACCGACGCTTCATCGGCAAAAGTCTGTATGACATTCGGTTTCAGCAGAAGGACTTTTTTCAACTATCTTGCTGAGTGCCGAAATGTGGGGATGACCTTACCATGATTACAGAAAAATTTGTCTAACGACGGTTGAAGATGATTATGAATTTACACGCTATAAGGCGTAACGGCTGAGAGCACAGCGGGTTCACCGCTGCTGCGCTTGGTTGAACATTATCTCGACACCATGTAAATCACACTATTTTTCAATAGCTGATAATTTATATATTTCCCCTAAACTTAGCAGAGACGGGCCATCAGGCGAATGCTTTACACGAGGACTACCATCCCATCCATCCTGTGATTGAACATCCTTAAGGCACATATAGCACTGCAAAAATCCCGCTTCGTCGTGTATTAGCTTTATTTCAGTAAAAAGTGCTTCTAATAGAGGCTGTGCTTCCTCCTCATCAAGGAACATGAACCCCCATGGATCCCACATTTGAATGAGTACCTTCTTCCCGATTAGATATGATGCCTCGATAAGTTGATCCCAAGCCCCAGGTTTTGGACCTAAATCAAGCCAAGTTTCTCTTTTTACTTTAATTTTGAAATATTCCCATTTTTCTTCTTCCTTAGTTGGTTTTCCTTCAAGCCACCCAGAAAATGCGCTTTCAACTGTAGGAAGCTTCCAGTATGAACACAAAAATGTTATCTTGCCGCTCTCATCAATCTCAATTGGTTCAGGCTCTGACATATTATAGGTGCGAGCTTCGTTATCGAACATTTCAAGTTCAATCGCTTCTTTCATTGCATGCAAATATTCACCTATTCTAAGTCCTGTAAAAGGGGTTTTGATTTCCGTCCTGCCTCCACATGCAAATGAGTCAATTACCGCCTTTCTGTATTCTGCACCACCGAGAGCTATAACTTCTTTGTAATCCAATAGCTTGAGTTCAAATAATTGAGTGCTTAACTCTTTGTATGAAACTGGGTTCGATGCTTTCCTGCTGAAAGTAACGTCATATGGTTCAATCATTACCTCTGGTGAGATATAGCCGTATTTGGCGCTCAAAATTACCCAATCTGCATCAAATTCTTGTGCGTACCGTACCCCTAACTTGAATAATGTTCCTGTATATGCATCACCAGCTCTAACTTGCCCCTTGGTAACGCCATCGTCCCAGATCTTCTTTTTTCCACAGGGGATTATCACTAACTTATCTCGCATTGAAGTCCCTCTACCTTATAATTATTGGCAATGTATCTGCGTTCCGCTTAACTTCACTTCTTATCTTTTTTAGAACTTCATAAAAAATTTGTTTCTTATTGTGCTGAATATTCAGTGGAAGAGGTAAGACCGGAATAATTTGCTCTTCATACTTCCATGGCTCATCACATTCGACCCAAGCAACGAATGCATTTT
>CAJBRY010000192.1 GCA_903958085.1 uncultured Geobacteraceae bacterium | reverse complement strand
TCATTTCCGATTTGATCATTGCCGATTCCGTAAATATCATAGGCTGGCGGAGCGGGGGGAAAGCAGGAGAGCAGCTGTATAACCGCACTCCCCTCCAAATTAGGCAGCCAATAATTAATTTTTGAGTTTTGGCCTTGAATTTTAAAACGGAGGCCAGAAAGGTTCATATAGTAGGCAGCCTAATTATACTGTTATATGAAAACGGTGATCAGAACAAAAAAGATCAAAGGAATTGACTATCTGTACGAAATCACCTACTACTACGATAAGACTTCAAAAAGGACACGACAGCATAGCAGATACCTGGGAAAAGCAGTCGATGGAAAGCCGGTCAAAGTAAGAGAAATTTCCGGAGTGCCGAAGATGGCATTAAATTATGGAGAGTTTCTTCCGTGCTTTGCAACCGCAGAAGAATACGATCTCAAACACCGACTTAGTCATTACCTCACTGAAAAAGAAGTTGATGCAGTTTTAACGCTGACCTTTAACAGGGTGCTCCGCCCGTTAGCGATGACCCAGATTGGATCATGGTATGAAGGAACCATCCTCTCTGCCAAATACCCAGACACGCCCCTGTCCTCGCAATATCTCAGTAATCTGCTCGTAAAAGTTGGGCAAGAAGGCATTCCTTTCAAATTTTTCCAGGATTTGATCAATGATCTCTCCTCTCACAACACACTCTTTTACGATATCACTTCGATATCCTCGTATACTTCAGCCATATCGTTCTTTGAATATGGTCACAACCGGGATGGTGTTAATTTACCTCAGGTCAATATGTCGCTGGTTGTGGATAAAGAACGAGGAATTCCGATTTTTTATGACATGTATCCGGGAAGTATTGTCGATGTATCAACCTTGAAAAATACTATCGAAAAGATTCAGGCTCTTGGTGTAACTGGATCTACATTGATCATGGACAGAGGGTTCTGTTCAGGAGGAAACCTGAAGGAACTAACCAAAAATCCGTTTCCGTTCATCATGCCCGCATCGCGTACATTCAAAGTGGTGAAGCAGGCTATCACAAAGATCCATCGCACTATTAACCGTGTAAAGAATCTCCAGAGTTTCAAGGATAAGAATTTATTTGTCGAACCGCTGTCCCTGACCATTGAGGGCATACAGTTCAAGGGTTATGGGTACTATAGCCCCTCGCGGGAACATGATGAACGGGAACATTTCTACCAAAAACTCCGGGAAACTATCAGTTCTCTAGAAAAGGTAGAATTGAAGCCCCACATGAAACCAATATCAGTCTTTTTGAAGTATGCTGGGACGTTAAAGCCGTATCTTTCATGGAAGGTTGTGGATCATCGTTTTGTCATTAAAGTAAAGGAGAATGCAGTGTCGCAACATGTCAATAAGATGGGGCTCTTTATTCTGATTTATAAGGGTGATTTCAGCTGGGATGATTGTCTCTCGCTCTACCGTAGCCGGGAGCTTGTTGAACTGGCATTTGATATTCTCAAGAATGATCTTGAGATTATGCCCATCAATGTGAAGAAACACGAGTCTCTTTTAGGGCTCATGTTCATTTCATTCCTCAGTTTGCTGGTCAGAATGCATATCATGAAACAACTTCAGACCACGGGGTTGTTGAAAAAGTGTTCGTTCTCTAAACTGATCTTAGAACTCGAGAAAATCCGATGGTTTGTGCTGCCAAATGGAAAGTTTCTGATTACAGAAATTGGTAAGAAACAGAGAGGAATTCTCGATACTTTATCCTTATCTCCAGATATGAAAAATTTTGTGACGTCTTAAGGTTTTGGCAGCCTAATTTCATGGGAATGACGGGTATACCGGAAAAATTGGTTTTCTGCTTTTTGTTTTGACTTTTTCTCAACAATTATTTTTAAGGAATCAGGTTTTTCTTCCGGCATGTTTTGACAAAATGTTCAAGC
>CAJBRY010000191.1 GCA_903958085.1 uncultured Geobacteraceae bacterium | reverse complement strand
GAATATTCGTTTGATAAATCTTGGTCTTGAATCAATGGATCCGGAAACCATAAAATACATGAAAAAAGCTACCAGCATTGAGATAAATTCAGAGGCTGTGCGCCTTCTAAAGGCTCATAACATGGGTGTAAATGCTTTGTTCATTGTAGGGTTTCCTAATGATACAAAAGAGTCGATACAGATGAATTTTCGAAATTTAATGAAGTTGAAGTCGGATGCTCTCTACTGTCAGTTTATTACCCCTTACCCAAAAACAGAGGTTAGAGAACAGCTTCTGGCTGAGGGGCTAGTAGAAAATGTGGATGACTACACTACCTACGACGGTTACCACTGTAACATCCGCACCCGTCACTTGAGCAGAGAGCAACTATGGGATGTCTTTACCAGGGAAAATATCAAAAGTTGGTGGCCTCAGATCAAGTCGGGGAATTATTTTATCAGACATTTTTTTTGGGGATATGTGTCCTGTGAACTAAAAGTCGCTGCAACATTTATCTATCGCTTATTTAAGGGAAAGGCACGCGACTGGAAAATGGATATATCAGGTTGAGCCTTTAATGTTTTTCTTGCAGTTATGAATTTTTTGAAAAGCAGTTGCAGTACAAACGGTGCTTGGGAGATTATTGAATGAAGGTTTGTGACAAATCGCATGAGCAGGAACCGATTGCACTGGTTGGTATCGGTTGCCGCTTTCCGGGAGGAATCAGAGGACCAGAATCCTTATGGAAATTCATCTGTAGTGGTCAGGATGCTATTACGGATATTCCTGGAGATCGCTGGAATATCGATGCTTTCTACGATGAAGATCGTAATAAACCATGCAAGATGTATATTCGACGTGCTGGATTCTTAGAAAATGTCCGAGAATTTGAACCGCAGTTTTTCGGCATTTCTCCCAGGGAAGCGGCATATATGGATCCACAGCAACGTTTACTGTTGGAAACAACCTGGGAAGCATTCGAAGACGCAGGTATCTCTCCTGATGCTCTCGCGGGGTCGAGAACAGGCGTGTATCTGGGACTGTTCATGCATGACTTCGAGAATATTCACAACGGTGTCACCGAACGTGAATTGATTGGACCTTATTCTGCAACCGGACCTTCTCCGACAATATCAGCAAATCGAATTTCTTATGTTTTCAATCTGAAGGGGCCAAGCATGATGGTGGATACCGCATGTTCATCGTCACTGGTCGCCGTTCATCTAGCTTGTACGAGTTTGCTCCAGGGTGAGACTAACATGGCTCTTGCGGCTGGAGTTAATCTGATTCTCAAGCCTGAAGTAGTAATCTCTCTTTGCAAAGGTTCATTTTTGTCACCTGACGGTTCATGCAAAAGCTTTGACGCGACTGCTAACGGATATGTCCGTTCGGAAGGAGTGGGCGTTCTTGTGCTCAAGCGGCTTTCCGACGCAATTGCCAGCAACGATCGGATCTACGCGCTGATTCGTGGGACTTCTGTAAATCAGGATGGTCACAGTGATGGACTAACTGTGCCTGATCTTAGTGCTCAGGTCTCGCTGATCAGGGAGGCACTGTATCATGCCGGAATGGAGCCTGTAGAAATTGACTACATGGAGGCGCACGGAACCGGAACGCCTGTAGGTGATCCGGTAGAGGCAGAGGCGATCGGAACTGTTCTGGGGAGCGGTCGTAGCAGTAATGATCCATGCATAATGGGGTCAATCAAGAGTAATATTGGACATACTGAATCTGTCGCTGGAGTCGCCGGGGTTATCAAGGCGGCGCTGGCAGTAAGGTATGGCAAAATACCTGGGAACCTGCATTTTAATAATCCCAATCCTGTTATTCCCTTTGATGATCTGAGACTTCGAGTACCTACAAGTCTTGAAGAGTGGCCGGAACGTGGAGACAAACTGCGTGCTGCGGCTGTAAACTCATTTGGTTTCGGCGGAACAAATGCGCATGCCATACTTCAGGAGTATAGGGTGATAGTTCCAGACAAATCACTTTCCATCGCAAGTTCTTCGATGTCGGCTTTAAGGTTGATTCCACTATCAGCACATAGCCCGGAGGCCCTCCGCGCCAAGGCAAAAGAATTATCGGGACACCTCCGTGATTCAGAAAAGAACCTTAATCTTGAAGATATTGGACACACTCTTTCCCTGCGCCGCAGCCATCACTCCCAAAGAATTTGCTTTGTAGTATCCTCGATTGCTGAACTCGCTGAACTTATTGACGCTTACCTGTCTGGAGAGCGACGATCAACAATAATCCATGGAGTTGTAGGGCAAAAGCCTCCGTGTAAATCAGCCTGGGTGTTTTCCGGAATGGGTCAGCAGTGCTGGGGGATGGGGCGCCTACTCATAAAGACGCAACCTGTATTTCGTCGGGTGATAGAAGAGTGTCACGAACTTTTTTCACTCCATACTGCAGAGTGGTCGCTGTGGGAGCAGCTAACCTCAGCAACTGAGGCTGATTCACGTATTCAGAATACTTGTGTCGCCCAGCCGTCAATCTTTGCGATTCAGGTTGGCGTGGCTGCCCTCCTGCGATCTTGGGGCATCAAACCTGACATGGTAGTTGGTCATAGTGTAGGAGAAGTGGCTGCGGCGTATGTGTCGGGGGCACTTTCCCTAAAAGATGCGGTCCTGCTCTCTTTTCACCGAAGCCGTTTGCAGCAGAGTACTGCCGGACAGGGAGGGATGCTGGCGGTTGGACTTCCTCAAGCAGGGTTGACGGAGTTACTTGACTGTTATGGAGATCGAATTTCTATCGCAGCTGTCAACAGCCCGTCAGCTGTTACTCTGTCTGGAGAGGAAGATGCTCTGGCCGAAATAGCCCGGGATATGGAAGCAAAAAACATATTTGCCCGTGCTGTTAATGTCGAAGTGCCTTACCACAGCCGGATAATGGATCAAATTCTTCCCGAACTTGGGAAAATGCTTACTCAACTGAATCCGCAGTCAGGCACAATTCCTATGGTCTCAACCGTAACAGGTGAATTGGTTCAAGGCATTGATCTTGATGCCTCCTACTGGCTGCAGAATGTCAGAGAACCGGTGCTTTTCGCTGACGCTGTTCAAAAACTTGTCGAAGCCGGCTGTGATATTTTTCTTGAAATCGGCAGCCATCCTGTTTTGTCTTCATCGCTTATCGAAACATTGTCTGCGGGTGTTGGAAAGCTACCTTCGTTGTCCTCACTAAGACGTAATGAGCATGACGACATGAGAATGCTGGCAACATTTGGCGGACTGTACACGCAAGGATATGCCGTGGATTGGAAAACTTTCTACGAAGGAACCGGAAAGCTAGTTCAGCTCCCATTGTACCCATGGCAAAGACAGACTTATTGGCGGGAGTCTGAAGCGTCGGCTATGTCACGCCAGAGTTCATATTCAGGTTTTTCCGCACTTCGTCCAATGAAATCTGAACACCCTCTGTTAGGGAGTCGTATTGACTCTGTTCTCCCCTGCTGGAACAACGAAATTGGTCACCACCTGCAATCTTATCTTGGGGACCATCGGGTACAGGAAACTATTGTTTTTCCTGCGGCCGGTTTTATAGAACTTGGTCTGGCTTCTGCCAAAAGCATGTTGGGTGAAGTTGATGTCGCCCTCTCAAACGTAAAAATTTTTTCGCCGCTCGTGTTTTCGCAAAACAAACTGACTGCGATTCAGGTTCATACCGATGTAGAAAACTGTTTCACGGTTCACAGCAGACTTTCCGGTGACTCTTCTGAATGGATCCTGCATGCAAGTGGATTTTTCGAAAGCACCAGTGGCAACGGCAGAGTATCTGAATCACTGAATCTGGATGAAATTCGCCAGCGATGTCAAAATGAGATTTCTACGCAAGTATGTTATGCCGGTCTGGCCGCTTCCGGATTAACTTATGGTCCGATGTTTCAAGGTATCAGGCAGATATTTAGGGGCAGAGATGAAGCCCTGGGTTGTGTAGGACTGACGCGCGATCTGGGTAGTGATATTCAGGATTACTGGCTGCATCCTGTGCTGCTCGACGCATGTTTTCAGGTTGCTGCTTCCCTTTCTACTGATGGGACATATCTACCGCTCAAAATTGATCGTCTAGAACTCCATGCACGCCCCGAAGGTGAACTCTGGTGTCATGCAACTATTGAAGAGCAGAGCGAAAGCGGGATTCAGCTCAATATTCAAATATGCGACATAAACGGTACCGTAATGGTTGCTGTTAGAAATCTTTTTTGCCAGGTGATGGAAGGGACAAAATCCTCACAGCGAGAGAGCATAGAAGGAGATGTATTCGAATATGAGTGGCAACAGCAAGCGTTAAATGACACAAGGAATTTGGATGCTGTGCTTGGTCTGCCCTCTCCGGTTGAATTGGTGCGTGCAGTTGAACCACGTATTTCTCTGCTTGCTAGCTTGTACCGCCGTGAACGAACTGATCCAGATGGCACAATCTGGATTATTCCAATCGATGAGGCTAATTCTGACTATCAGGCTTATCTAAATCCTGACAAAGTGGAACATTTGACGGAGATTATTCCAGCGGATGAAGCCTAAACTTTCACGAGCTGCATCACAATTAAGGGAGCAGATCGATGACTCGTTCCCGAGCCGCTCTAGGCGTAGCGATGGATGGATCGCAGATGCAAGGCACATGCGTGCTGGTAAGTCTGATCACATTCCAGATGTTGAGGGCTGGGTTCGTGCCATCGATGTATCGCGTAGTCTTTTCGAGGGATCAGAACCAGACATTATGGGTGATCTTTGTGATCAACTTCGATTCGCTTGCAAGTCTAAGCAAGAAAAAAGAATTGCCTACATCATTTTTGAGGGTCGTATTTGTTCCCGAGTCCTCAACTGGAAGTGGCGAACATACAAGGGCGCGAACAAACATGTTAAGCATGCACATTTCAGCTTTAAGAAAGAAGCTGACAATGATGGGGCTTTTTATCAAGTATCTATGTTAGGCGGAGAATAATGAAGAACATCAAGAACCCTGCATACCTAGCCGCTGGAGCATTTCTAGCAGCATGGGCATCTAGTAACTTTGAGGCAGATTACCGCGCAATCCTTTGGGCTGTGCTATCTGGTGTGTTCGGTTATGCGAGTCCTAAAAAGTGACACAATCGGACTTCTTCACATTCTACCTAGCAACACTCGGAGTCATTGGCGGGCTTGCAGGTTATGTAATCACGCACCTGTTATCTGAGATCAAGCGACTTAATCAGCGTGTCGATGAGATCTATAACATACTTCTAGAGCGATAATTTAATCATGGCAAGAAAAGCAACTAAGGCGTTAGAGGAGCAAGGCTACTCAAAGCTTGATGCTTATTGCATTGGGCTTTATGAGTACTTCTGCTCATTAAAGCGTGCTGGGTTTGCTGAGGACATAGCGATGTTTATGATCACAGAGCCACAGGCTTACCCTCATTGGATCTTGCCAGATCCTATTGCGCCAGAGAAGTTCGGCGATTATGAAGATGAGGATGACGATTAAGCGAATACTGGTTATTCCAGACATGCAGATTCCTCTGCATGATGCACATGTCACCGCTAATTTAATCCGTTTTGCCAGATCATTCAAAGCTGATCAAACTGTCACCCTGGGTGATGAAATGGACATGACAGAGCTTGGTCGTTGGAGTGAAGGGCGAGCGGATTGGTTTGCTCAAACGCTAGGCGATAACCGAGACATGACTGTTGACACTCTGTGGGAGTTGGGTGTTACGGACATGATCCGTAGCAACCACACAGACAGACTTTACAATCAGATAAGCAGCAAGATCCCAGCATTGGGAGCATTACCTGAGTTACGCTTTGAGAAGTTCCTTAAACTGGACGAATTAGGGATTAAGTTTTGGCGTGATGAAATGCCTATTGCGCCTAACTGGATTGCAGTCCATGGAGACCACACACCCATTAAACCACAGGGGGGCTTATCCG
>CAJBRY010000190.1 GCA_903958085.1 uncultured Geobacteraceae bacterium | reverse complement strand
GAATAACAGGAATATCAAAACCTGCTATCTTAGGTAACAATTTTGTTACCCTTGATAACATTTTTATGTTATTCTCTGTAGTAATGATGCTGTGCGGTTTGATTATTTTCGTATTGTTACGGTCTCCTTGGGGAAGAGCACTTAAGGCTATGAGGGATGATGAACTGGCAGCAAGGGGTCTCGGTAAGAACACGCGGCTTCTCAAACTTCAGGCCTTTTTCATTGCGAGCGCATTCGTGGCAATTGCTGGCGGGATGTACGCTTCATACGTAAGCTATATTGATCCTACGTCCTTTACGCTTGATGAATCAATCCTCATGCTAAGCATGGTCATAATTGGCGGAACAGGTAACTTCAGAGGGCCGATAGTCGGCGCTATAACTCTGATTGCAATCCCTGAAATTTTGAGATTTATGCAATTTCCCGATACTATTGCGGCAAACATAAGATTATTGGCATACGGTTTGCTTTTAATTATAATGATTCATTTTCGCCCACAGGGGCTTGCCGGTGAATATAGAATTAAGTGAAAGAAATATGGAAGCAGCAATTGCAATAACAGAACAAAGTCTGCCTGTTGAGCGCAAGTCTTCTGAAGAGAAGATCGTTCTATTCTCACGTGGTCTACATAAGGCCTTTGGAGGTCAGGTTGTACTCAATGATATTTCATTGGCCTTGCGGCAGGGTGAGGTAGTTTTGCTCAGGGGCGAGAATGGCTCCGGTAAGACTACTCTTTTGAATATCCTTACAGGCAATCTTGAACCGGACAAGGGCGAAATACAGGTTGCAATTAATGGAACTAAAGAAGCTTTTACTTTTCCACGGCAGTGGTGGGAGGAGCTGAATCCCTTTGACCACTTCACACCTGAAAGACTTGCCTGGGAAGGCGTTGGGAGAGTGTGGCAAGACATCAGGCTTTTTCCTACCATGAAAACGCTCGATAACGTAGCTGTCGCATCCGGAAATAGAATTAGTGAGAACCCTATCATGGCCTTTTACCCTGGTGCATACCGGAGAGAGAAGGAAAATAAGAAGGCAGCGTCTAAATGGCTAGAGATGCTTGGTCTTGGCGATAGACGCGATTCTTCATGCGATAAAATTTCTCTTGGCCAGATGAAACGTGTGGCTATCGCAAGGGCTATTCAGGCTGGGGCGAAAGTCTTATTCCTTGACGAGCCTTTATCAGGCCTTGATGAAAAAGGAATAACGGATGTAATCAACTATCTCCAAATGCTTGTCAAAGATCATGCCATTACATTCGTGATTGTTGAGCATTCATTCAACATCCCCAGAGTGATGGGGATAGTTGATAAGGTATGGAGCTTATCAAGAGCTAGTGAAACCCGAGAAGGTTATAATCTATCAGTCAGCGAACCTCATAGCCTCAACATGGAGAATGAAAAGGGTCGTAACGCTCTTCATGATCTTCTGAAAGTGATAGTAGGAGACAATTATATAAATAAGCCGGAAGACTTAAATGGAGGAGCACGAATCACAACTGCGTATGCTTCAAATCATGCCGACACTATTCTTGAAATAAAAAACCTCAAAGTAAAAAGAGGCATTAGGACTATTTTTGAGAGCAGCATGGATGCCCCTGTGTCCAGCCAAAAAGGACTATCGTTGACATTGAAAAAAGGACAAATATCAATCCTTGAGGCACCCAATGGCTGGGGCAAGAGTACATTACTGGATGCTATCACGAGGGTTCACAATAATAACCTGGAGATAACGTCAGGTAGCATAATGTTAAAAGGCAAAGACATTACAACCCTTCAAACACATCAGATTGCCAGAATGGGCTTGTCGTATTTAAGAGCAAATCAGCAGGCATTTGCTTCTTTAAAGATTAATGAACAAATGAAACTAATACGCTCAAGCAATTTTTTGTTTAATAGTTCTTTAGACGGAAATAGCAAAGGAAACTCATTAAGCGGCGGAGAGAAACAGAAGCTGTTGATAGACCTATTGCCAGATGCTGATGTTTACCTTTTGGATGAACCTATGATTGGTTTAGATGAGCAAGCGATAATCTCCATGAAAGAAAATATAAT
>CAJBRY010000189.1 GCA_903958085.1 uncultured Geobacteraceae bacterium | reverse complement strand
GCTGCTTGTATTGCTTCATCTGTGCACCTTTTACTTGGTCGTTTAAGTGGCGCTGATAGTAACGCAGCTCACCACTTAAATTCACTTACAAAAGTTGCACTTCAGACTTGAATCCGCCTTTTATTATAACAGTGGGTGTTCGTATTGACGCGCTGTGGTTGTTATGCTTTAATCACCTTGTGGAAACGGAAGCCTATATAGCCCTTGGTTCTAATCTGGGAGACCGTGAATTAAACCTGCTTCGTGCAGTTGCTGAAGTAGGAAAGCTGCCGGACAGTCGGGTTACGGCTCTTTCGTCGTTCTATGAAACATCGCCTGTCAGTCTTGTAAAGCAGGATAATTTCTACAATGCTGTGCTTAGACTTACAACCAAGCTGAATACGGAATCTTTGTTTACGAACCTCCTTCGCTTAGAGAATGATGTTTTTAAAAGGATCCGGAATGTCGTAAATGGTCCGCGCCGAATGGATCTGGATCTGCTTCTTTACGGAGATAAAATATTAAACGAGAATCATCTTGTCATACCTCACCCGCGTATGATAGAGCGACGATTTGTTTTGCAGCCTCTCTTTGAGATTGCTCCAGATCTGATACATCCGTTGATCGGCAAAACCGTCAGGGAACTGCTTGGCTCGCTGAAATCAGACGAGACTGTCATTAAAATATAGCATGGGGAGTTAGTTTGATTAGATTTATTTTTATTGGACTGCTGCTGTACATTGGCTACCGAATATTGATTTCTCTGACCCCTGCCAATAAAACTTCGGTTAAAACTGCGACGAGACAAGATTCGGGAGAAGAAACCTTTCGTGATCCGGTCTGTGGTGTCTATGTGTCAGAGGAAAATGCAGTAATCGGAAAACATGACGGTGAACGGCACTTCTTCTGTTCTATGGATTGTCTTGAAAAATATCGTGAACAACTTGACCACACAACATCAACATCATAACCTGGAGGAAAAATGAAATTCTTTATTGACACTGCCGATGTAAAAGAAATCAGGGAAGCTCACGCGCTTGGACTTGTTGACGGAGTAACTACAAACCCTTCGCTAATTGCCAAATCAGGGCGTAAATTCAAAGACGTCATAAAGGAGATCTCTTCTATCGTCGACGGTCCTATTTCCGCCGAAGTAATGTCGCTCGACGCACCCGGCATGATCAAAGAGGCAAAAGAACTGGTCAAAATTCACAAGAACATCGTCATAAAACTCCCTATGACTCCTGAAGGCCTTAAAGCCTGCAAAGCTCTTACCGATAAAGGGATCAAGACAAACGTAACTCTTATTTTCACAGCCATGCAGGCGCTTCTAGCTGCCAAGGCCGGAGCCAGCTATGTGTCCCCGTTTGTAGGGCGCCTTGACGACATTTCTCAGGACGGAATGGGAATCATTTCTGATATCCGTGCGATTTTTGACAACTATGGATATATGGCCGAAATCATTGTTGCCAGCGTACGTAATCCGATCCACGTTCTAGATTCGGCTCTAATTGGTGCTGATATCGCCACCATTCCATATTCGGTAATGATCCAGCTTGCCAAACACCCCCTGACCGATGCCGGTATTGAAAAGTTCCTGAAAGACTGGGAAAGCGTACCTAAATAGAACGAATAAAGTATTTCAATATTTGACAACAAAAAACCGCTGACTTTCGATATAGGTCAGCGGTTATTTATTATTGTGAGGGACGCCAAAAATACAATTGATGGCTCTCGAGTTGAGTATGAGTCCCTTAATGCTCATGATATCCCATGACAACAAGCAGGCAGCTGCCATCTGCAATTACGTTTATGCCTTTTTCCAGGCAAAGTGCCACGGCATCAGAATCCTCAGCTCCCGGCTGCATCCAGATATTCTTGATTCCTTTCTCAATAGCCAGTGGTACAAGCTTCGCAGTAATGACGGGAGGAGTTATCATGGATATGCTTTCTACATCCATTGGCAGGTCCTTAATTTCGGGAGCACAAGTGAGTCCTTCGATTTCAGATTCATTAGGATTTACTGGAATAACCTTTCGGCGATTTTGCTGGTAGCAGCGTAACACTTTATTTCCGTATTTCTCACGGTTAGCTGAAGCACCAACTACAGCAAAAGCGGGCGAATCTAAAAACTGTTGAATCTGTTCTTGAATTGCCATAAATAAAACTCCTCTTTTTGTATTTTGAAGGCCGCTTGCGGTTACCTCATGCGGTTTTGATTACCTTTTTCTGCAGCACAAGAATCCTGTCTACTATTCCCATTACAATGATCACGTCATTTTCTCTGACAACCCTGCTTTTGGGGGGATTAAATTCATAAGAACCATTTCCGTCAGAGAGTGCAACAACTGTAACACCTTCCACTTCAAGAATCCCTGAGTCAGAGAGTGGCTTGTTTAGCATGGGAGAGTCTTGAGTTATGTTTATTTCTTCCACCCGGACTGCTGCATCTTTTGAGCGCAGCATCACATCAAGAAAACTGACTACTGAAGGTCGAATCATTTGAGATACCATACGCATTCCACCAATAAAATTAGGCATAACAACATAATCGGCCCCAACCTGCTGCAGCTTACGTTCAGACTCCTCATCTATCGCTTTGACAACTATTTTGACTGAAGGATTAAGTCCTTTAGCTGTGACGGCTACAAACAGATTATCTGAATCGGCATGAAGTGCAGAAAGCAAACCTCCAGCCTTTCCAATATTTGCAGCTTTCAAGACAGCCTCATGTGTCGCATCCCCTTCGATATTCAGAATATTGGCATCATTAAGTTCCTTGATTTTGTTGGGGTCAGAATCGATGACAATAAAATTACGCCCGGTTTTTTCCAGCTCACCTGCGATATATCTGCCAGTCGCACTCAAACCACAAAGAATATAATGATTTTCCAATTTGGAGATAGCCTTGTTCATTTTACGTCTCCTAAGTACATCTGTCAGTTCGCCTTCAACTATAAATGCTGTCAAAATTGATAACCCGTACATCATTGTCGCTGATCCGCAAAGAATAAGAATAATCGTAAAAATTCGTCCATTCAGGCTAAGCGCATGTACTTCACCAAACCCCACAGAAGCTATGGTTATTACCGTCATATAAAGCGAGTCAAACAGGCCCCATCCATCAATTAGGGTATAGCCCAAAGTGCCAATACAGATAACTATTGAGAACGCAACTAAAACACCGAGCAAGCGTTTATAAATCATGTCTCGACCCTTTGTTTTCAAGGCAGAAATAAGAGCCGTGTGTCAACTCGCTAATTTTAAAAGTTGAGACACGGCCCTTTTGTTTGTCTGATCATATCTTCAGTTGGGACTGATCGAAGATGGAATTGTGAAACCCACAACTGTCGACCTATCAGAGCTTTATGAATATCCGCATCGTACAGCACCACAGTATATGGGTTTTTATGATGCTGCCATCTGCTCTGGTATATAATCGTGCCCAACGAACAAAAGGCACCAACGGAGCCCCGTAAGTGCCTGTAATGTTTGGTGAGCCGCGTTGGGGTCGAACCAACGACCACCTGATTAAAAGTCAGGTGCTCTACCGACTGAGCTAGCGGCTCAAAAAGAAAGGTCTTTGTACTGCATAATTGACATTCTGTCAATGGTAATTTCTCAAGCATGATAATTTTAAAGAATCTAAACTGATTTTTCGCCCACATAGATTGTTGCAATGCCGAATGTCAGTTCGTGAAGATGGGTGTTTCTGAAGCCGGTTTCAGAAATCATGTCCGAAAATTCCTCTTGTGAAGGAAACTCAAGTACAGAGTCTGGCAGGTATTTGTATGCATTGTATCTGGAGAATAAACCTCCAACAATAGGCAACAAACGCTTAAAGTAAAAATAATATAATTGTCTGAAAAGATGGGAACTTGGTGTTGAAAATTCCAAAATTATTACCCGTCCACCTGGTTGTAATACTCTCCACATTTCAGCCAGCCCCAGCTTTCTGTCGACTACGTTTCTGATTCCAAAAGCAATGGTAATAGAGTCAAAGGTATTGCTCGCAAAAGGGAGATCTTCACAAGGAGCTACTATTAGATCTATCCTTTCAGCATAAGGTGAATCGGCAACTTTTTGAATTCCTAGGTCAACCATTTCCTTGCAAAAGTCCGCTCCGGTAATTTTGACTGAAGCAGGTGTTCTCAAAGCAATCTCAAGCGCGACATCTCCGGTGCCGGTGGCAACGTCCAGTATGCGTGAGCCTTCTCGGTACTTGAGTAACCGTACCGCTTTAGTTCGCCATTTTCGATCTATACCGAAACTCAACAATCTGTTTAGAAAGTCATAGCGTGGTGCAATAGCTCCAAACATTTGCTGAATTTTTTCCCCTTTATCTGAAAGCCGGAACATTTTATCTCACAACCTATTAAGAAATTTGAATACAGCAAGTTGGTGCAAATAATAACATGGATTGTAAGCATCTAACCAGAGAATCATTTAGCTTGATATTTGCTCGTAGACTACAACTAAATACGCTACTCTCGAATCTGGCCATCACCATAGACAATGAACTTTGTGGTTGTCAGATCTTCCAGGCCCATTGGCCCGAAGGAGTGGAGTTTCGTAGTCGAGATTCCAATTTCTGCTCCTAGGCCGAGTTGGCCACCGTCGGCAAAGCGTGTTGAAGCGTTTACCATGACGCAGGATGAGTTTACCTCACGGATAAAGCGCTGGGCGCGACTGTAGTCGCTAGTAATAATAGATTCGGTATGTAGTGAGCAGTATCGGTTTATATGCATGATCGCGGCATCTATATCGTCAACAACCCGACATGCCAGAATAAGTTCAAGATATTCGGCACACCAATCATCTTCCGTTGCAGGTTTTGACGTTTCAGCATAGTGACAGAAAGTCTCGTCGCCTCGTAACTCAACTCCAAGTGCTGTCAGGGTTTTAGCAATCCTAGGTATGAATTCAGCAGCAACATCTCTGTGAATCAGTAGAGTCTCCAATGCATTGCAGACGCCCGGGCGTTGGGTTTTGCTGTTCACAATAATGTGCTCAGCTTTGCCAAAATCAGCTGTTTGATCAACAAAAATGTGGCAAACTCCCTTGTAATGTTTGATTACTGGTATACGTGAATTATCAACAACAAAGCGGATCAGGCTCTCTCCACCACGCGGGATAATAAGATCGATAGACTCTTCCTGCTTCAACATTTCAAGCACGCCTTCCCGCTCAGTAAATGGGATCAAAGATAAGGCTGCTTCTGGTATCCCCATATCTTTCAGAACAGATTGTAAAACTCCAGCAATTGCCAGATTCGAATTTATTGCTTCGGAACCACCTCTTAGAACAACCGCATTCCCAGCTTTCAGGCATAGAGCAGCTGCGTCGGCGGTCACGTTTGGTCGCGATTCGTAAATGATGCCTATTGTTCCGAGAGGAATACGCATCTTGCCGACCATCAACTCGTTAGGGCGCTTCCACATTTTTGTTATTTCACCCACAGGGTCAGGCAGAGCAGCAACTTCGCGCAGGGCGGCGGCAATGCAGACAATCCGTTTTTCATCCAGCATCAGTCTGTCGAGCATGGCTTCAGAAAGACCTCTCTGTCTCCCCGCTGCAAGATCTTTAGAATTTTCTGTAATCAAAGATGGAGTCTGCTGTTCAAGGGCAACAGCCATTCTGGAAAGCATATCGTTTTTGATTGTGGTTGAAAGACGTGCCATGACCAGCGATGCCTGACGTGCATCCCGAGAGATTTTTACGATATTATTCTTGACATTCATCTGGATACTCCCGAAAAGCCCTCATTCTGATTTATACCGTTTGGGGGCAAATAGTACCCAAAAACTGGATGTCCAGCAAGTTAATTGACACCGTTCAATTCTCAATGTTACAAGAATCTGCCATGCAAATCCTCTTTTTAATTTTCAATACTAGGTGTATCAGTATCTTTCTCATAGTAGGTATGCTGTTCCTTTTTGGGTGTACAAGCTACATTTCACGCGATAGTTTATACCTTCCGCAGGCTGAAAACAGTCCTGAAAGTAAAATAAAACTTGTCACAATTCCGTTGCCGGTAATCGCTTCCAGTCCTAATGAAGGGATAACCAGCGGAGTTCTGACTGCTTTTCTTGCCCACAACAGTCGTGATGAGGTTACCACTCTTCTTGCTCCCCAGATAACTTACAATGAAAACTTTGGTGTTACCGGTTCCCTCTATGGAGCTTATTATCCAGTTCCTGAGCGAAATATCGAATTCAACCTTTCGAAGTCAGGAAAGGTAAATCACGATTATGAAATTCGTGGCAGGGATATTTCTTTGCTGAATAATAAGCTGGAGCTTAACGGTTTTTTCTTTAAGTTGTCGGATGGCTCTTCGCGTTTCTTTGGATTCAATGCAAAGAGTCCTGAACAGATGGAGACCAACTATTCAAACGATGAATCTGGTTATAATATTTCTGCCGGTTATCAGATCGGACGGCATTTTCAGATGACTCTCGGCGATCGTTATCGCGACCTAAAAATCCGTTCAGGAGCTTTTGAAAGCCTCCCTGACATAAATGATAAATTCTCAATGGCAAATATTCCTGGAATTAAAGGTTTTAGCACCCACGCCATGCGCCTGTCATTTTCATACAGCACTCTCAATAACAGAGATACGCCAACATTCGGCGGTTATACGCGGATTACATTTGAGCCTACCGTAAAAACACTCGGGGGAGCAGCAAACTATAGGCACTACGAAGTCGAAGCAAAGGGATATATACCTGCAAACAATGCCAAGTACATCAGCGTATTTCGTTTGATGTATAATCAGACGCTTGGAGATCGAGTGCCATTTTTGGAGCAGAGTATCCTGGGCGGAGAGAGTACCCTGCGCGGTTACGGACGGAACCGTTTTATTGACAACAGTTTTTTTCTCTGCAACCTTGAAGAGCGAATCCGTCTGTTTCGTTGGGAGGTCTTTGGCGTTACGGCAGACTGGGAAGTCACGCCTTTTATTGATTTTGGTGCGGTTATGGAATCCCTCAACAAAGCAAACGGCTCAAACTTCGAGTTTAACCCAGGGATAGGTTTTCGTGCGATAGTTCGTCCCAATATTGTGGGTAGGGTTGATCTTGGAGTTGGCAAGGACGGGCCAGCGGTTTTCGTTGGATTGGGATATCCATTCTAAGTTAGTCATTGTCGAGATGCTTTCGGATTTTTAAACTTACAGAATCCGAATCTGAAAGTCTAATTCCACCTCAAAAGCTGCTTTTCATAATCGATTGTGAAATTGAAAAAACGAAGGTATGAATTCCCCAATAGTCCGTCTGCGCCAATATTTGTATGCGCCGGCATTATAACTACCTCAGGATTTGCCAGGATTTTGCCATCTACCTCTATAAAATCAATTTTTGTCAGCAGACTGTCAGTTTTTGGTCCGTTAGCACTAATACTTTTGACTCTTTTTTTCTTTCTCTTTCCGTTTTTATTCAGCTTTAGATCCGATGCCAGAACTGAATAGAGTGTAGTTACAGATGCTCCGGTATCAAGGATCATCTTTGCCTTTACTTTTTTCTTCCTGTTTGTAAGCGTTACCGGAACGATAATCTGGTTGTCACGTATGCTTATTCGGGTTGAAAATTGACGCTTAGCCACCGACTCATTCTCTGAATATATTTTTGATTTGTCAGTCCCATCAACATTCTTAGAAACCTGGATCACGTACTCTTTTGGGACCTTGCTGATTTCATTCGCCCAAAAGGTCATGCCGTTTTTATCAACGTATTTGTAGTATTTCGGAAATGGTGGGGGCGTTTTGCTCCTGTCGTTAAGCCAGATCTCTACACCATTCTGATCTGTGAACTTTATGAAATCTCTGGCAAAAGCTGTCCCTGCAACCAACACAATTGTAATTACACAGAGAATATTCCTCATCCTGGTTCCTTTTCGTAACTTAAAACGCACTACTTTTCAGGTGGCAGAATACCATACTTCTCCATACGGTATATAAGAGTGTGCCGTGGAATCCGTAAAAATTTTGCCGCTGCAGTCTGGTTCCAGAGATTGCGTTCAAGTGATTCAACAACCACCTCACGCTCCAGTTGTTCGAGTGAATAGCCCTCATGCGGCAGATTAATAATATTTTCCTGGATTGATGCTTTGATTGGGAGAGCGCTGCCAGATCGAATTTTGTCCGGCAATTCGTTCAGGGTTATTTCATCCTGGTTCCTCATTATCAGGAGGCGTACAACCAGATTTTCAAGCTCGCGTACGTTGCCAGGCCACTTGTATGAGCTGATTGCAGTTATGGTCTCCGTGTCAAAGCTTACCTTGTCAGCACCATGTTTTTTACAAAAATATCGCAATAACAATGGGATGTCTTCAGGGCGTTCTCGTAAGGCTGGCAGGTGAATAGGAATGACTGCCAGGCGATAATATAGATCTTCTCGAAAGGTCGCATCCGCAAGTGCTTTGTCAACTTCAAGATTAGTAGCCGCTACAACCCGCACGTCAATTTTTTGTGGTTTTAAACCGCCAACAGGTTCTATCTCTTTCTCCTGTAATGCCCGAAGCAGTTTTGGCTGCAGTTCGAGTGGCAGTTCGCCTACTTCATCCAGAAATAGAGTGCCGCCAACTGCGGATTGGAATTTCCCTGCTTTGTCCTTTACTGCACCAGTAAATGCCCCCTTTATATGCCCGAAAAGTTCACTCTCCAAGAGATCACGGGGAATTGCAGCACAATTGATTGTTATAAACGGTCCATTGCGCCGACCGCTTTGCTGGTGAATTGAACGTGCCACAAGCTCCTTGCCTGTGCCGGATTCACCGGTGATCAGCACAGAGACCTCCGTATCCGCAACTTTGCGGACAATTTCGAATACCCTCTGCATGCTTCTTGATGAACCTACTATAGTACGGTAATCCGCATTACTTGAAATCTGATCCTTCAGCAATCTGTTTTCTACTGCCAACTCCAGGAACTGGAGAGCCTTGGCGACAGTCAACAGCAGCTCATCACGATTGAATGGTTTAGTGATGTAATCGTATGCTCCAGCTTTCATTGCCTCTACAGCAATATCAACTGTGCCGAAAGCAGTTATTATTATCACCAGAGTTTCGGGAGAGCTCTCTTTTACTGCTTTTAATACCTGCATGCCGTCGATGCCAGGCATTTTCATGTCGGTTATCACCAGATCCGGCGATTCTTCAGCGAACAGGAGCAATCCCTCCTCGCCAGAGGCGGCAGGAATAACATGGTAGCCAGTTTCCTGAAGATTGTATTCAAGCACACGTCGCAGCGAAGTATCATCATCGATGATAAGAATTTTCTTTTTCATTTACTTCCCTCTCGGTAGAGTGACTAATACCGCAGTTCCATGTTCTTCTGGGCATTCAATATTCAAAGTTCCGCCATGCGCTTCAATGATTTTTTTTGTGATGGCAAGCCCCAAGCCGGTACCATCGGGCTTTGTGGTAAAAAATGGTTCGAATATTCGCTGTAGGTTTATCGGATCAACTCCGCTTCCGCTATCTATAAAACTTATATCAATCACAGCTTCTGATTTGTTGATCGCAATTTTGATATTGCCACCTGAAGTTGTTGCCTGCAGGGCATTTATAACTATATTCAGAAAAGCCTGTCGTAGTTTATCGCCATCACCGGAAATTGTCATCTCACCAGGCGAGGCAATAATTTCAAGAGCAACTTTGCGTTGCCTAGCGTCATAAGCAACAAGCGATACAACTGTTTCCAACTCAGCCTTTATATCACATGACACTTTCTCTAGCGACTGTGGTTTTGCCATATGTAAAAAATCTTCAACAACCCGATTGAGCCGTTCTGTCTCTTTTATCTGAATGTCTATGAATTCATATTTAGGATCGCCAGGTTTGTAGTCGTCACGCAAAATCTCGGCAGTACCACGTATCGAACCTAAAGGATTGCGGATTTCGTGCGCCAGTACAGCGGCCATTTCTCCAAGTGTCGAGAGCTTCTCTGCGCCACGCAGATTTTTTTCAATTGCAATAATCTGTTCTGATTGCTCCTGCAGCTTTTTGTAAGACAATTCAAGCCCTTTTGCTGTTTTCTCCAGTTCGATGCTTCGCTCTCGTTCTCGTTGGGCCAGAAGTCCCGTAACACCTCCAACGATATTATAGAGCAGAATTTCAAGATATCTTTCAAGTTCCATTATTGCTTGGCCACCCCACTGAAACAAGACGTGCGGTGCATAAACAATGCTTACTACAAGGGAGCATGCCAGGCCACCACGAAAACCGAACCAGATGGCGGCAAGAATTATTGGCAGGTAGTAGAGTCGCTGAAAGATGTCATGCAGATAATGCAGATGGAGTGGAGTCAGGTAATGAAGGAGGCTGATGGCAACAATTGAGGCTGCCACCAGAAGGATCCGTATGGTTAAGGGCGGTGTCATATGCACTAGGTTATAGCTACCGCTGCTCAGATTACAAGAAAAATGGTTTAAATCGGCAATCCAAGCAACAATTTCTTGAATCACAAAAAATAGAATTAAGGTCAAACAACCACTTGATTTTTTTAGGATCGCCTGCTATATTTTAGCAGTCGCTTGTATAGAGTGCTAAAGTGTATGCAAATGAGGTGAAACGTCATGGTAGCGCAGTTGCCCGTTTTAACAGATAGTCTTAGGCTTTATGTGAACGAAATTCGCAAGTTCCCACTACTGAGCGAGGAAGATGAGCATCGATATGCCGTCTCTTTTTTCAAAGAGAAGGATTTGAGTGCCGCACATACTCTTATTACCTCAAATTTGAGGTTTGTAGTAAAAGTGGCGTATGAATTCAGGCACTATGGCTTGAAAATGCTAGACCTTATTCAGGAAGGAAATATCGGACTGATGATGGCTGTCAGGAAATTCAACCCGTATAAAGGCGTGCGCCTCATTTCATACGCAGTCTGGTGGATCAAGGCCTATATCCAGAATCATATTATCTCGTCCTGGAGTCTGCTCAAGATCGGAACAACTCAGGCGCAGCGTAAGCTGTTTTTTAAGCTCCGTCAGGCAAAAAGCAATTTTGTCCAGATGAATGATGACGGTGAAGATGTAATGAGCGCAGCTGAGTCTCTTCATGTTTCTGAGCAGGAATTTGCCGAGATGGAGCAACGAATGCAGGGGGACTGTTCTCTAAATGCAGAAATTCCAGGTAGTGATGGCTCAACGGCGTTGGAATCTCTTGCTGATGATCGACTAAATCAGGAAGAGATGCTTGTTGATTTTCAGGAGAATCAAAACCTGCAACAGACTGTTGCCGAAGTAGTCAGCAGGCTGAATGAAAAAGAGCGTTTTATTATTGAGAACAGAATTACAGCAGATGAACCAATGACGTTGCAGGAAATTGCTACCCATTTCTCAATCTCACGAGAGCGAGTCAGGCAGATTGAAGAAGGGGCTCTGAAAAAAACAAAGCAGGCGCTCCTGCCGCTATTGGCCGCCTGATACCTGTACTAATTCAGCAAAATCTAAAATGATGCACACAAAAAATCGTGTGCATCATTTTATTATTAAATAGTGCTTGACTTTCAATGTATTTTTCTTTAAACAAACAAGTTCCGTTTTCTGTCTATCCGAAAAAGCATTAGCCCCGTTAGCTCATACTGGTAGAGCAGCTGACTTGTAATCAGCAGGTGATCCGTTCGATTCGGATACGGGGCTCCACTTTTTTTTGTAAAGAAACACACGTATTTGATCATCCCTGGAGGGATTCCCGAGCGGCCAAAGGGAACAGACTGTAAATCTGTCGTCAGCGACTTCGGAGGTTCGAATCCTCCTCCCTCCACCACAAATCATCGGAAAACGGTGGTTCAGCGTGAATCCAGGAGACACATTGTCGCAAGAACTGGTAAACAATGTCCGCACGTTTTTCAAAAGTCTTCGTCTGGTAGTGCGGGAATAGCTCAGTTGGCTAGAGCGTCAGCCTTCCAAGCTGAGGGTCGCGGGTTCGAGTCCCGTTTCCCGCTCCAGTAAGAAATGTGCCCACATAGCTCAGGAGGTAGAGCACTTCCTTGGTAAGGAAGAGGTCTCCGGTTCGAGTCCGGATGTGGGCTCCACGAATAGAATTTGACTATGAATTCATCACAAGCAATTGAGACAACTGACTAGGAGGGCCTTTCAGATGGCAAAAGCAAAGTTTTTACGTAATAAAACTCATGTAAACATTGGTACTATTGGTCACGTTGACCACGGCAAAACGACTTTGACCGCAGCCATTACGAAAGTACTTGCCGGCAAAGGTCAGGCTGAATACAAGGCATTCGACCAGATCGACAATGCTCCTGAAGAGCGCGAGCGTGGTATAACCATAGCAACCGCCCATGTTGAATACGAAACAGACAAACGCCACTATGCACATGTTGACTGTCCCGGTCATGCTGACTATGTCAAGAACATGATAACCGGTGCAGCCCAGATGGACGGTGCTATTCTTGTTGTATCCGCAGCTGACGGCCCAATGCCTCAGACCCGTGAGCACATCCTGCTTGCCCGTCAGGTAGGCGTACCATTTATGGTAGTATACCTTAACAAGGCTGATATGGTAGACGACGAAGAGCTACTTGAACTCGTAGAACTTGAAGTTCGTGAACTTCTTTCCAGCTATGACTTTCCTGGAGACGACACACCAATCATCAAAGGCTCTGCACTAAAAGCCCTTGAAGGTGAAAAAAGCTTTCTTGGAGAAGAATCAATCGGTCGCCTCATGGACGCAGTTGACGCCTACATCCCTGACCCAGAGCGCGCCATTGACCGTCCTTTCCTCATGCCGGTAGAAGACGTATTCTCCATCTCCGGTCGCGGGACAGTAGCAACTGGTCGTGTAGAGCGCGGAATCGTAAAAGTAGGTGAAGAGGTCGAAGTAGTCGGCATCAAAAACACCATCAAAACCACCGTAACCGGCGTAGAAATGTTCCGCAAACTGCTTGACGAAGGGCGTGCAGGCGACAACATAGGCGCACTGCTTCGCGGCGTAAAACGTGAAGACATCGAACGTGGCCAGGTACTTGCCAAGCCAGGCTCAATAACACCACACACCAAATTCAAAGCAGAAGCATACATCCTCACAAAAGAAGAAGGTGGACGTCACACTCCATTCTTTAACGGATACCGTCCACAGTTCTACTTCCGTACCACAGACGTAACCGGAGTTGCCGAACTTCCTGCAGGTATTGAAATGGTAATGCCTGGTGACAACGTAGCCATGACTATCAAACTGATTACCCCGATCGCCATGGATGACGGTCTTCGTTTCGCCATCCGCGAAGGTGGCCGTACCGTCGGCGC
>CAJBRY010000188.1 GCA_903958085.1 uncultured Geobacteraceae bacterium | reverse complement strand
TGTCGATGCGTGTATAGTCTTTTGGCAATATACCCTGGGACTTGAGGTAGGCATCCAGTTCGTCCGAGGTATCAAAAGTTATAGCTAACCGCTTGCCCTTGAGGTCGTGGACAGTTTTGATGCCGGCAGATTTACGGGCGAGCAGACCGACTGCGGAATGCTGCAACAGTGCGGCCAAAGCCACCACAGGCTTGTTTTTGGAGCGATCCACAACCAACGAGGAACCTGCAATGCCAAACTCGATTTTCCCATCGGCTACCGGCGCAATGGGGTCGATGTCAGGTCCACCCTGGCTCAATACAACGTCTAGTCCGGCTTCGCGATAAAAACCTTTTTCGAGCGCGGCGATGGGTGCAGCAAACTCAAATTGGTACATCCAGTTGAGCTGAATCGAAACCTTTTTCAGCGGCTTGTCCTCTGCGCCGGAGATACCGATGCCGACAAGCAGCAGGATGAAGCAAAAGATTATGAGCCGTAGCAAAAATCGAGGTGTCGAGAGTGTCATTTATTGCATGCTCGACTTTCTTGAATTGTAAAGCTCTCCGCAAGATGATGCATAATTCTGAAGAACCGCCACCGCTTCCGGTCGTAGCAGGTCCAGTTCCACCCTGATTCCCCTTTTCTCCAACGAAGCTGTCCAGTCGACTGGCTTGTCCCCTTCATCAAAACCAATCGCGCGTGCATCTTCACCCCGAGCCCCGCAGATCAACGCGCTCACCCCAGACCATGGTATTGCGCCAAAGCACATGGCACAAGGCTCGGTTGAGGCATATAATTCGTATTGCGCTGTTCCACCGGCACCAATATCGTAGCGCCCAAGCAACTTCTGAGCAAAGGCCAGAGCTACAGTTTCTGCATGGAGCAGAGAACAGCCTGAGCTGACAACGAGATTCATCCCCAGCGCAACCAATCTCCCATCTTCATCAAAAACCGCTGCACCGAAAGGGCCGCCGCTGGCATACTTCAGATTAAGGCTGGAGAGTTCTATTGCCAGACGCATCCGCTCATCCTGTGAGGGAAAAATCTGCGGCTGTGCGTCAAGAAACGACTTGACCCAGAGAGGTAAAGTGATGGTGATTTCTGGCAGACACATAATTTTCTCGTTTGTAACTATCCAGCATATTTTTTTGAGCGCAGTGATATTGCCTGCGTTTCAAGCATGTTCATGATCGATAACTGACCTCTCTGCGGCAAGCGTATGATAGCAACAACACCTCTAACTTAGATCAATTACCTGCAAAACATAATCTCAATTCTGGAAAAATGTTGTGATACCGCTTCAAGCTGGCCAAGGCGCACCGGCGAAGCGTTAGCGAAGGCCGTGTGCCGCCGAGTGGTTGGTGCTTTCACCTGCCTTTAATGACTTTTATTACAGGCTGATTCAACACTAATTTATTACGTTTATACACTTCAATCTCTCCGGGCGGAGTATCCGTGTCTCCGATTACCCACACAAAGCATCGATATAGAACCTCGCCACTCTTAAATTCATAATGATGGTTCCCGCCACTCCCGTCGAAGGTAACAGTTCCATTTTGTAGGACTAAGTCTGGCATTTCTGAGGTTTTTTTCTGAACAGGCCAGACGGCATATCTGAACTTTTCGTCAGTGATTTGGTCTATACGAATTCGATATTTGGGGGTTTCCCACTCCAGAACAGGTTTTACAAAATCACGTAAGCTGCTATGTAATTGTTTCTTATCAATTTCAATCAATTCAGCATGTTTGCGTTTCTCTTTTTCAGTCTGATAGTTGATTGCTGTTATTCTACCTTCCTCGTCAAGCCACAATGAGCCGTTTTGGAACATAGTTCCTCTCCACCCCATTTCTGACCAGTCGGCTGAAACTCTGGATGTTGAGATCGCTTTCAATATATTTTCGTCAAGAATTTCGTCGTAAGCTTCCAGAAATTGTTTCGGGTTGTCTATGCTTGGAAGGGGAACCCTCCGTTGTAGCGGGTACGAAACTAAATTTGCTAGCGCCTTTCGGTCATTACTGGATGCAACTTTTATGAATTTCTTTACGATGTTTTCAAAACCCGGTTCAGCACTCCAAAGAGGGCATGAAAAGGAAAGGATCATAGCACAGGTAAGTATTGATGTTATTAGTTTCATTCTTATCCTCAGTAACTCGTTGTTGCCCCCGCGCACGCGCGTGAAACGGTCAACAACTCAAAACAGAGGGATGAGCAGAATGGTAAAGGTGGAGCCAAAAAACAGGTTAATATTACTGAAAACAAAACGTTATTCCTGCTTTCTCACTTCGTTTGTAAAAATAACCACACCAGTTCGCTCAATCTCTTCCCGAAAGCTTTCAGGAATCTGCGACCAATCGAGAATATCAATTAAAATTGGCAGATTGCTTTCCGAAAAAGCATCCCGTACTTCATTCAATTTATTTACTGAAGACTGTGGATTATTACGATTACGTACAACGAGGTCGAGATCGCTCCCATCGTGAGCAGTCCCGGTTACGCGACTGCCATACGCGATAACTTCTGCCTCTGGCAAATGAATTTTAAGAATGTGCCGAATAATATCAAGCCATGCCGGCTTCAGATCAAGATTCAGCACGCCCCAACCTCTCACGCAAAACTGCTTCCAAAGCTCTGGCATCATCAATAAATTTAGGCAGCAGCTTCAGTGTTTCTTCGGCAAAACCGACACCATAGTCATGGGCAGTATCATTTCGGTTATCACGATATGTAAACCAGCGTTCAACAGCATCGGGAGTAATCAGATCATGCTTTGCCGCATGGCGCAAAACATCTTTGTAAGTGAGAGCATCAACATCACGAGGACGACCGGAAAAAGCTTTGAGAGCCTTTCGAAGCAACTTGCCAGCGCTTTCAAGAGTCAACTCAAAACCCTTAACAACTGCATTACGAAATATCTCAAAATCAATCTCCTCAGGTTCTGTTGCATTCAGACGTTTTAGTGTTATCTCAAGGGTGGTTATACAACGAGCATAATTATCAGTATTCAGGTTCATGAGTTACAACTCCCGCAAAGTTGACTGCCACACTTCTTTCAATTCAGCCAACCGTTCATTGACAACGGTTGCTCCATCAATGCCTTCAATTACAAGATGCTTATCATCCTTGACCACACCAATCCGTGACCAGCAGGTATCACCCATAATCTTTTCAAAAGCTTCGTGCTGTTCCCTCCGAACCGTTACCAGCAGGCGTGAAGCAGATTCTGAAAAGAGCAGCGCCACGTCGCTCCATCCATCCGGGTCACCAGTCCAGGCTATCAGGGAAAGATCAATACTAATGCCTAAACCACCGGCAAACGCTGACTCAGCAAGAGCTACTGCCAGCCCACCGTCTGACAGATCATGGCAGGAAGCAACCAACCCAGCTTCCAATGCCTGATTATACGCACGATATCGCTGATATGCCGCTTTCGTATCGACCTTTGGCACTCGATTGCCAATCATGCCAAGCAATGCAAGATATTCAGACCCACCCAGTTCGTTCGCAGTAGCACCCAACAGGTAGACTATATCACCAGCACGTTTGACATCCATCGTGACAGCTTTCCTTGCATCTTCCATCTTGCCGATAACCGAGAAAAGCAGCGTCGGCGGAATGGATATTTTGGTGGTGCCGTCATAAAAATCATTCTTCATGGAATCCTTGCCAGAGATAAGCGGCAGGTTGTAATCCATGCAGACATCATATAGCGCCTGATTTGATCGCACCAGTTGAGCCATCTTATAAGCTCCATCAGGTGTTTTCTCAGACTGCACCGGGTCGCACCAGCAGAAATTATCCAGACCTGCAACCAGATCAAGCGAACCACCGACGGCAACATAGTTACGCAACGCCTCATCTACTGCATTAGCTGTCATGTGATAGGTATCAATATCTGAGTAGCGCGGACATATACCGTGAGCAGTTACAACACCCTCAAATGAATCCAGTATCGGCCGGACAACGGCCGCATCCGATGGCCCGTCGTTGGCAATGCCGCTAAACGGCTTGATCACAGAACCACCCTGCACTTCGTGATCGTATCTCCGAACAACCGACTCTTTGGAGCAGATATTAAGAGCAGACAGCAGCTGCTTAAGGTCATCAGTGTAATTATCTTTTATCTGTAACTCCGGTTCTTCATGCACCGGAGGAGTCCATTTTGCTGGTAACTGCATCGGCGGCAACCCTTCGTGCATAAATTCCATCGGCAACCATGCAACAGTTCTATCGCCATACATCATATGAAACACGCCATTATCGGTAAACTCACCAAGTACAGTAGCCTCAACACCAAAGCGCACAGCCATGGCAAGGAATTCTTCAATCTGCTCAGGCGGAACGGCTAAAGACATCCGTTCCTGGGCTTCTGAAATAAGTATTTCCCACGGATTAAGGCCTGGATATTTTAGTGGAGCCTTGGCAAGATCCATACGGCATCCACCGCACTCACCAGCCATCTCGCCAATAGATGATGAGAGACCACCGGCACCGTTATCGGTGATAAAACGGTAAAGACCTTTGTCTCTGGCACGTATCAGAAAATCAAACATTCGTTTCTGTGTAATAGGATCGCCGATTTGAACGGCGGTAACCGGAGAATTTTCGTTCAACTCTTCGGAAGAGAACGTAGCTCCATGAATACCGTCTTTGCCTATCCGCCCCCCTGTCATTACAATCAGATCGCCAGGCTTGATGTACTTGTCGTGACCAGGCTGGCCATTAACTACAGCCGGCATTAATCCTGCTGTACCGCAGAAAACAAGGGGCTTGCCCGCAAAACGTTCATCAAAAACCAGCGAACCGTTGACTGTCGGTATTCCACTCTTGTTGCCGCCGTGCTCTACACCCTCTACAACACCTTCATAGATTCGACGGGGATGGAGCAGTCTGCTTGGCAGCGGCTTGTCGTAAAAAGGGTCGGCAAAGCAGAAAACGTCTGTATTGAAAATCAGTTTCGACCCCTGCCCTGTCCCGAATGGATCACGGTTTACTCCGACTATTCCGGTCAATGCCCCGCCGTAAGGATCAAGCGCGGAGGGCGAGTTGTGGGTTTCAACCTTGAAAACCAGTGAGTGTTTATCGTTGAATTTTATTACACCGGCGTTATCCTTGAAAACCGAGAGACAGAAATCCTTCTCACCCATCCGCTCGCGAACATCTTTTGTCGTTCGTTGAATAAAAGATTTAAACAGTGATTTAATTTCCTGTTTGTCCCCTTTTTCATCCTCATATTGAACCGTACCGGCAAAGATCTTGTGTTTACAATGTTCCGACCATGTCTGTGCGAGACACTCCAGCTCCACGTCAGTGGGTTTTGCTCCAAGGCCAAATTCCTTACGCGCCAACAAAACTTCCGGGTCGCGGTACTGAGCCTGAATGATCTTCATTTCGTCAAGAGTGAGCGCCAGAACACCATCCTTGCTAATTCTCATCAACTCTTCGTCCGACACCTCAAGATCGATTTCCAGGACCTCAGCTTTTGTTTCACCGCTTACTTTAGCTACTGCAGTTGGGAAGCCACCTCTCTGAGCAAAATCTGCGGATGAAAGAACAGTGTAGCGCTGAATCAGAGTATTACAGAGGAGTCCTGTGGCAATTTTCTCTACCTGATCAGAAGAGAGTCTCCCCTTCAGCAAATACTGCACAGAATAATAAACTCCGTCACCATCAGCAAAAGGACGTCCAGTCAGATATGTAACCGCTTCGCGGGCAGTACGCCCAACGTTATCCGTAACACCTGGACGGAACCCGACTTCCACTGCATAATCGAATGGGGCTGTAAGCGGTTTATCGATACTCCAGACCTGAATAACAGGATCACTGAATGGTCCGTCAGCGCACTTTTCTATTTCAATTCTGGAAAGATCAGTGTCCAGAGTGTAGACATCAATAGTTTGAACCTCTTCAATTTCAAAATGCAGAAAGTGTTCAATTTCACGTCTGATACGCTCACCTCTGGCATCACGCACACCAGGTTTTAAAGATATTTCTATTCTGTTTGCCATTTCAGTCTGTTCCTTTTTCCATTTTAACCGTTCTGGTAGGGAACGGGATGTCGATAGAATGCTCATTAAAACGCTTGATTATGCGAGTATTAATCTTATCAGTTGTGGCGAATAGCGTTCCATACTCTTCTACCCAGAAGAAAAGTGACATATTCAGGGTAAAATCGCCAAAGCTAACAAAAAACGCCTCCGGTGCCGGATCAGCCAAAACACCCTCAACTTCAGCAGCCGTTGCCACAAGCTGCTGTTTTACCAGTTCAACGTCACTTCCGTACGCCACACCAAGATTGATGCGCCCTTTAGCCCTGCTGTTCGGAAAGGCCTGATTTGTCAGCATGGTGTTGCAGAGATCAGAATTTGGTATTATCAACTGCTGGTTATCCAAAGTTTTAATTTTGGTACTACGAAGACCGATATCAAGGACATCACCAATCTGTCCACCGACCAACTGAATACGATCTCCAATCCGGAACGGGCGATCAAGCATAATTGTAAAACCTGATATCATATGAGCCAGCGTATCCTTAGCAGCCATACCGATAGCTAATGAGCCGATTCCCAAAGCAGTTACAAGAGAAAAAATGTCATAATTGAAATGTTTTAGAACAACTATCAGGGCTGCGCCCATCAAAAACAGAGATACTATTTTTTCCGCAACTGGCATCATCTGACGAGACATCGCAGCACTGGATGTATCCTGCTGGCTGGCAACATACCATGTCATAAACTCATCAATAACGTGATAAATCAAGTAGCAAACAATCACCACAAGGATTACAAATATGATTCCAGAAGCAACCAGAACCAGTTTTTCATGTAACGGCAGCGATCGAATTGCCAGATAAAACCCCATAACAAGAAACAACTTGGAAATATATGGAATAACCCGCTGTAAAACGCGATCATCCAGATCCGTCGAGGTAAACGACGTAAGACGCTTTCCCCACTTGTTCAGAATCAGGACAATCAAACTTGATAAAACCCAGAAGAGAGAAATTATTATCAATGCGCCGAGGATTTCTTTCGCCCAGAAAAGAATAAAACCTTCTCCCTCTTGAGCTTGCAAAATATCTTTTAAAAATAAAATTATTTTATTCACCGAAAACCCGCCTGAATATCGTATTGACATGCTTTAAATGGTAATTAAGGTCGAATGATTCAAGTATTTTAGGTTCTCCAAGCGCCCCTACAACTTCCTGGTCAGCCAAGAGTTCTGCCTGGAAGTCAGCTCCCTGCTCCCATACCTTCATAGCATTCTTCTGCACCAGACGATATGAGTCTTCACGAGACACTCCGGCCTGAGTCAGATCAAGCAAAATTTTCTGGGAGAACACCAACCCTTTCATTTGATTTAGGTTTTTAATCATATTTTCCGGATAGACAACAAGATTTTTTATGAGCCCGCTCAAGCGGCGTAATGAGAAATCGAGGGCTACTGTTGCATCCGGAGCAATATATCGCTCAACGGAAGAGTGCGAGATATCGCGTTCATGCCAAAGTGCAACGTTTTCAAGGGCGGGAATACACATGGCGCGTATGTAGCGGGCTTGCCCCGCAAGGTTTTCTGAAAGGATAGGATTGCGTTTGTGAGGCATTGCCGATGAACCTTTTTGTCCCTTGGTAAACTGTTCCTCCGCCTCAAGAACTTCAGTGCGTTGCAAATGGCGAATTTCAATCGATATTCGCTCCATTGATGATGCGATTATAGAGAGGACGCAAAAATATTCAGCATGGCGATCACGAGGGATAACCTGAGTGGAAACAGGTTCCGGCTTGAGTCCCATCTTGCTGCATACGTATTCCTCAACGAAAGGATCAATGTTGGCAAAAGTTCCTACAGCACCTGAGATTGCACCGGTAGCGATATTTTCACGAGCTGCCAGCAGGCGGGTGCGATTACGCTGCATCTCGGCATAAAATGATGCCAGCTTCAGTCCAAAAGTAACCGGCTCTGCATGAATACCATGTGATCGCCCCATGCAAACGGTGTCTTTATGTTCATAAGCACGTAATTTGAGTGAATCCAGAATCATGTCCAGGTCGGCCAGGAGCTCGTCCGCAGCCTGAACCATCTGGACGGAAAGACAGGTATCCAGAACATCTGAGGATGTCATCCCCTGATGAATGAAGCGAGCTTCCGGACCGACAAATTCGGCTACCGATGTAAGAAAAGCTATAACATCATGCTTAACTTCCAGTTCAATTGCATCGATCCGCTCAATGTTGAAATTTCCTTTTGCACGGATGACGGGAACAACCTCTTTAGGAATAACTCCAAGTTCTGCCTGAGCTTCGCAAGCAAGGGTCTCAATTTCAAGCCAGATGCGGAAGCGATTTTCAGGCTCCCATATTTTTGCCATTTCAGCTCGGGTATAGCGTGGGATCATTGTTAAAACTCCTCATTTATCAAAATATGTGGTGCTAAATTTCTAAAAGTGAACTGGCTGAATACTGGTCCCCAATGACAATCCTGGGGGAACAGACATTCTGATCACGCAAAAATGATTCAGTTGAGCGCAACACGTGATCAGGATGGTTGTTAATCTCAGAGAGATGCGCCATTACAAGAACCTCCAAACCGTCATGAGCCAAGTCATGGAGCAACGCCAAAGACTCTTCATTTGAAATGTGCCCGTGGCGGGATTTGATTCTCTGCTTCAACTCCCAGGGATATGGTCCGTTCATAAGCATATCTACGTCATGATTGGACTCAAGATTAAGAAAGCGGCAGCCACGCAGTTTTTCAGTAATTAAACGAGTAACAATGCCAAAGTCGGTAACAGAGGCGGAACGACCCTCAGTGGATTCGATAACAAAACCGACAGGATCACAACTATCGTGGGTGATAGGTATCGGGTCGATCTGAATATCTCTAAATGTCAGTGGAGTGCCGGCTTCAAACTCCTTCACCTGAGTTTTTTTAAAATATTTATCAACCCTGACACGAACCTGATGACTGGTAAATACAGGAATATTGAATTTACGGGCAAAAGAACCGGTACTCCTGATATGGTCAATATGCTCATGCGTAACCAGAATTGCATTTATAGAAGAGGCATCAACACCAACCTGATCCATACGCAGCAGTGTTTCGCGGAGCGACAGACCGACATCGATAAGAACACGCGTATCTCCGGTCTCAAGATAAAGACAGTTTCCCTTGCTGCCGCTTGCCAGCGAACATATTTTCACGGGTACTCCAGGATTTGCAGTTTAGTGACTGGCCAGTAAATTACCGACAATACGGGGAATTACAATAGGTTATATTCAAGCACCGAAGTGCTGCGGGTGACGCACAAACAGGAGTGTTTATACACCGAAGCATCATAAAGTTTCAAGGCTAATTCTCTCTTTTAATGAGGATAATAAGTCAAATCTCGGAAATATCCGACCCGGTTATTTCAACATCAGGCCACCCCTCATAAATCCAATCTTCAACACGCTCCAGAACCTGTCTCGGAATCTGTTTGTCGGAACTGACGCTAACAAAAGCAAGTACCGCTACCGATGGATTGTCCTGACGGTCAACTTCTGCACAAGCCACATTGAAGCTGTTTTTAGCCCGCCTCAAGATGCTCTTGACGATGCCGCGTTTTTCTTTGAGGGAACGCGATTGAAGCGAAAGATGAATTTCAGCGCAGAAGATGTGCATCGGATTAGAATTCGCAATGCCTTGGAGTACGGGGAAACGGAATCACATCACGAATGTTCTCCATACCTGAAAGATACATAACCAATCGCTCGAAACCTAATCCGAAACCGGCATGGGGACAGCTACCCCATCTACGG
>CAJBRY010000187.1 GCA_903958085.1 uncultured Geobacteraceae bacterium | reverse complement strand
CGGGTCTTCAAAAGTATAGATGCCCTTGAGAGTCATCTCTGTCAGTCGCTCAAGGAGATGGAAGATAACCAACAACGTGTACTGTCGATAGTATCATGGCCATGGATTATAAACTCGCTCTTGATTTAGAAATGGAATTACATCCTGAAAATTCCGAACTCCGTCTTCTCCAACGGTGCGTTGAGGGCAGCAGAAATTCCGAGGCCAAGTGTCATTCTGGTGTCTGCCGGATCTATTATCCCGTCATCCCAGAGACGGGCGCTGGCATAATAGGGATGGCCCTGAGCTTCATACTGGTCTCGGATCGGTTTCTTGAATGCCTGTTCTTCTTCCGGCGACCAGCTCTCTCCTTTGGCCTCCATACCGTCCCGCTTCACTTGAGCCAGCACGCTAGCGGCCTGTTCGCCCCCCATGACCGAAATACGGGCATTTGGCCACATCCAGAGAAAACGAGGACTGTAGGCTCTGCCGCACATGCCGTAGTTGCCGGCACCAAAACTACCACCAATAATAACTGTAAATTTAGGTATTTTTGCGCAGGCTACTGCCATAACCATCTTGGCGCCATCCTTGGCGATTCCCCCGGCTTCGTACTTGCTGCCGACCATAAATCCGGAGATGTTCTGCAGAAATACCAACGGAATCCCGCGCTGGCTGCATAATTCAATAAAATGAGTCCCTTTGAGGGCTGAGTCGGAAAAAAGAATACCGTTATTTGCTACAATACCGACTGGATACCCCCAGATATGCGCAAAGCCGCAGACAAGTGTGATGCCGTACAGCTGTTTGAATTCGTCGAATTCCGAACCGTCGACAATTCTGGCAATAACCTCCCGCACATCATACGGCTTGCGAGTATCACTCGGAATAATGCCGTACAGCTCTTCCGGAGCATAAAGTGGCTCTACAGGTTCCCGAAGAGCGAGGCGTGCCTGCTTGACCCGATTTAGATTACCTACGGCACGTCTGGCCAATTCAAGAGCGTGGCCATCATTTGAGGCATAATGATCCGCGACACCGGATGTCCGACAATGCACATCTGCCCCACCCAGTTCTTCTGCCGTGACGACCTCTCCTATAGCCGCTTTCACCAATGGTGGACCGGCAAGGAATATCGTCCCCTGGTTTTTCACAATTATGCTTTCATCCGACATCGCCGGAACATAGGCTCCACCAGCTGTACATGACCCCATAACTACTGCTATTTGCGGAATTCCCCGCGAGGACATATTGGCCTGATTGTAGAAGATTCTGCCAAAATGATCTCTATCAGGAAAAACCTCGTCCTGCTGAGGAAGATTAGCACCACCGGAATCTACGAGGTAAATACAAGGCAGATTATTTTCTCCGGCAATTTCCTGAGCACGCAGATGCTTCTTCACAGTTATGGGAAAATATGTCCCGCCTTTGACCGTAGCATCGTTAGTCACTATTACGCACTCTGTCCCTGAGACTCTCCCTATTCCGGTTATTATCCCGGCAGCTGGAATATCCACTCCATACATACCATAAGCTGCCAGTTGGGAAAATTCGAGGAATGGCGAACCGAGATCAAGAAGTTGTCTTATTCGCTCTCTGGGAAGCAACTTTCCGCGCTCAGTATGTTTCGTACAGGCTTTTTCCCCGCCACCCTGTTTTATTTTCAATACTTTAGCGCGGAGATCGGCCACCAGTGAAGCCATAAGTCCAGCATTTGCTATGAATTCATTCGCTTGGGAGCGGATACTGCTTATTAATATGGTCATTGTTAAATATCTCCTTAGCTTACCGGTTAAATCCTCAGCTAGGCCGTTTCAGCAAAGAGTTCCCGCCCGATCAGCATTCTCCGGATCTCACTGGTACCGGCACCGATTTCATAAAGTTTGGCATCCCTCAAAAGGCGACCGGTAGAGTATTCGTTTATGTAACCATTGCCGCCAAGGATCTGAATCGCCTCCAATGCCATCCAGGTCGCCTTTTCAGCTGCGTACAGAATTGCACCGGCAGCATCCTTTCTGATTGCATTCTTTCCGCTGCAGGCGTGAGCAACTGCATACACATAGGCACGGCATGCGTTCATTGTGCTGTACATATCGGCGATTTTGCCCTGCATCAACTGGAATTCGCCAATAGCCTTGCCAAACTGTCTGCGCTCATGAATGTACGGAATAACCACATCAAGACATGCCCTCATAATGCCTAAAGGCCCGGCAGCTAGCACAGCACGTTCATAATCAAGGCCACTCATAAGGATTTTGACACCGTCGCCAATTTTGCCCATGATATTTTCGACGGGTACTTCGCAATCTTCAAACACAAGTTCGCAGGTATCGGAGCCTCGCATACCAAGCTTGTCAAGCTTCTGTGCAGTTGAAAAACCCTTAAAACCCTTTTCTATGAGAAAAGCTGTGATTCCCTTGGAACCGGCATTGACGTCGGTTTTGGCATAAACCAGCAGTGTATCGGCATGAGGGCCATTGGTGATCCACATCTTTGTGCCATTGAGAATAAATTGATCACCCTTTCGGTCTCCTCTAAGGCGCATACTTACGACATCGGAACCGGCTCCGGCTTCGCTCATTGCTAGAGAACCAACATGCTCACCGCTTATCAGCTTCGGCAGATAACGTCGCTTTTGTTCTTCGCTGGCGTTTCGATAGATCTGGTTAATGCACAAATTTGAGTGAGCTCCGTATGCAAGGGCAACTGCAGCTGAAGCTCTGCTTATCTCTTCAATTGCCACAACATGCTCGAGGTAGGTCATTCCGGCTCCGCCATATTCTTCCGAAACCGTGATGCCGTGCAGACCCAGATCACCCATTTTTTGCCACAGATCCATAGGGAAATGATCGTTACGGTCTATATCTGCTGCCCTTGGAGCTATCTCGACTCTTGCAAAAGACTTGACCGTATCTCTCAATAAATCCGCAGTATCTCCAAGATCAAAATTAAGCGTTGGATATGAGCTCATCTGTCACCCCTTTAAGAACTGAAACAGAACATCAAAGTAAAACTGTTAATGTAAAGGCAACATAATTCAGCGCGAAAATACTGTCAAACATTATTTTGATAAGTTCAAATATCAATCTTTTCACAATGACAATTCACTAAAATGGCAACGCCAAACAACAACCAAACCACACATAATACACGATATTATAGACGCTTACGTTAAAAGAACTCATCAACAAGCCTTTTAGCTTCTGATAGAATTACGTTTTCTAGTTGAATTACTGGCCAGTATAGCGCCCTTCCCTCTTTTCCAGAAAAGCATTTATCGCTTCTATGTGGTCGGGAGTATGATGCAACATTCCTTGAAAACATGCAGACAGATCAAGAACGTCCGACAAACTGCCCTGCTGGGCAAATTTAAGCAACCGCTTAGCCTTACGCACCGCCTGAGGCGGTTTTGCTGCAATGACTTCAGCCAATTCCCAGGCCCTCTGCAGCAACACCCCTGAATCTACAGTCTCGAGCAGTATGCCCATTTTGAGAGCCTCATCTGCTTTTACCAATCGACCGGTCAACGTCAACTCGGCGGCCCGCTGGTAACCTACTATCCGTTGAAGGAACCAGGCACCGCCGTCACCGGGAATGATCCCCAGACTAACAAATGTTTCTCCAAACACCGATTTCTCGGATCCAATCCGCAGATCGCACATACAAGCCAGATCGAATCCGGCACCTATTGCGGGCCCGTTTATTGCGGCAATCAGAGGGATTTCGGCTGCCTCCATGGCAAGCGGAATCTGCTGGATCCCTTGCCGATACTGTTCTTGAATCTGTCTAACGGTACCAGCGAATATCCCCCTCCGCTCCTTCATTTCCAGCACATTGCCGCCAGAAGAAAATGCTGTGCCGGCACCACTCATGATCAGAACAGAAACTTCTTCAGAAGCATTGCTCCAAGACAGTGCCTTCAGTATATCTGATGCGATCTCTGTCCCGGTAAGAGCATTTCTCACATCGTCACGATCAAACGTAAGGAGGGCGACACGGTTTTTCACTTCCAATATTGAGTTTTTTAGAACAGGATTTTCCATTTTTACGACCTTCCGGATTGTTCGGATAATATTTTCGTACAAAAATGTAACGTTCTGCTTACGCCTATGTCAATACAAAATAAAACATAATTTTGCATATTCAATATTTTGTTTGACATAATCCCGCATACGGTGATATTTCCGTAGTTAATAGAGTTGTAACACTGTCATATAATTGAGCAATAGACCGTTTATGACCATCTATTATGCTTACATGTAAGTGCATATATTATTTGCAGTTGGCGCTTAAAATATTAAAACCGTTGTTTTATATATTCACTAAGGGGTTATTTTCAATGGTTCAGCTTTCCTGCAGTGACATCCAGCTAAATTTTGGCGGTGTTCGTGCGCTCTCCGGAGTCTCCTTCGAAGTGTTTCGGGGCGAAAT
>CAJBRY010000186.1 GCA_903958085.1 uncultured Geobacteraceae bacterium | reverse complement strand
TGACAAAAACACCTACAACTATGCTGGATATAATGAGTCCGACCATTTAGTGCGCTCCTAATTTTCATTTCTCCGTATCCTGGTTAATCCACCAAATAACTCGACCAAGGATGAAATGATCTTCGATTGCTTCTCTATTGATATAAAAGCTATGTTCATTTTTATTTAAACTCTCGACAAAAACTTTTCCCGGTTCACTTGATAGCTTCTTTATTACCGCCCCTTGATCGTCCAGCCAAACAGCATAGTACTTGCCAGAAATATATTCTCGGTTGTGAAGATCAACCCCAACTATGGAGCCGTCAAGCATAACCGGCTCCATGCTATTTCCAAATATTTTTACTGGCACTATGCCAAGTCGATAAAAACCTTCTGGAAGAGTTACAGCGGCAACTACTGCACCAGATGACAAACGCGGTGGGCCAGCACCTGCCATGTGAAAGATAGGGATAAGTCCATCTTTAGGTTTTTCTATCATCTCAGATATTCTTAACTCAATTGACGCAGGAACTTTACCGTCTGCTCTCCAATTTCCTACGGCCCCTGTTGAACGCTTTAACTCTGTGGCAAGTTCCTGATCTTCTTTCAATCCAAGTAACTGTTTTGCTTCATCTACCGTAAGCATAATTGCTTCCTTCCTAAAAATAACAGCACACTTCACTTTTTCTGTTGACACTTCAGATTTTCTGAACTATTCTGTAATCACCTAATGACAGAAAAGGGGAACATTAAATGTTGGATTGCACATTAAATAAAACTTCCGTCTTAAGTTACTACGCCGTGTATCTGGGTCGTTCAGCCGCTATGCCTTCAGCAATATTTGTATGCAACCACTGTGCATACGACTTTATCAGTCAGCATTCAAGTGGGCATCATCGAATTGAATTGCTAAACGCCGATTTTTTTACAGATGCGGTCAAGCATTGCACCGACATTATAGAAATCAACGACACCAACAACGCCTCCACAAGACGCGCACTGGATAAAGTTGAGTTTGACGAGTGATCCTTTTGGTTCGGTTTCTTTAAGCTCAAATCTTGTTGAATCACATTTGATGCACTTTGATGTAGCCATATTCGTTACCCCGTTTTCGCAATTCCGTAAATACGGAAATATTACCACAGGAGAAAATGAAATGAAAATTAATTTGATGGAAACCAGACGCCGGTTTGAACTGTCGGGAAGGAAACTAAAAAGTTGGGCTGATCGTAAAGGTATCAATTCCGGTTCCTTTGATAAATTTATTCACGGTCGATTTAGTCCAGATCCTCAGGGCGACATTTTTAGAAGTTACGTCCAGGCATTAGGTGAAGACGGTTTGCTTGTCTGGGAAGAGGAACGTAAAGCCGCCTGAGCAATTTATATCAAGAAAACCACCGACAACCACAGTCAAGAGATAATCCTGTGATTGTCGGTGAAGGAGAAAAGATGGAACAGATAGAGATTCACAGCAAAGATTTACGGGCGGCAATTCGGCTTTGTATTGAAACATCCGGCATTGCTCCAAAGGAGATAGCTTTCAGCCTGAATATGGATTCGGGGCATCTTTCAAGGATGATAAATAGTTCGGACGATCCAAGACATTTCCCGCCTGAACGGTTGGGCGACTTGATGAATATTTGCGGTAACGAAATACCGCTCAGATGGTTGGCTCAAAGTAGGGGTTATGGCTTGTATCGGTTGAAAACAGAATTGGAATTGGAGAACGAAAATCTACGAAAGGAGCTCGCAGAGAAGAATCGAGAACATGAAATAATTATGAAGGTATTTAAGGAGCTAAAAGCATGAAAACAATTACCATTTCAACGGACAAAGAAAATCCTCAAGCAATCCTAACATACGAAAACAGCATTACTCCTGACGAACTGCTTGAAACGTTATTTAGTATGCTCGACCTTGTAGCAGTAGAAGCAGGATACTCAGTCACTACATCGCTTTCTGAAATACTTGAAGCCGAGTAACAATGCCCGAGATATTCCTAACCATAGACGAAATATGCAACCGCGCAGGTTATGCCCCTGCAACAGTCCGCAACTACAGATCAAGGGCGATGTCTCACAAGTTGAAGCTTCCCCCACTGGTCAAGCGTGGAGACGGAAAGCTTGGATGTCTTGAAAGCGTCCTCGATAGATTTTTGCTGGAACAGTACGGAGGCTCCGATGTGTAAGGCAGGACAGCAACTCTGCGGATACTGCGAACGCGAGTACGTTAAAAAGGTGGCTGGATATAGAACTGTTTTAGAGATTGAATGTATGCACTGCCGAACGATTTATGGGCATAAAGACGGTTTTGGAAAGATCGGCAAAACCCATGGTATCTGCCCTCCGTGCAAAGAAAAAGGACTTGAGTACGTTATCCACCAGAAAGGAACTAAATTATGACTGAAGATCTTAAGAACTATGGAAGTCCTAAATATGATCATGTTGGCCGGTACATGCTCATTATAGGAATAATCAGCTTGATAACTTTTTTGCTGACGCATGTTCCAACTACGCCGCTGACTCAGCGTATCGGTTGCCGCGAATGCCACGCGCCCTTGATTGTTCGATTCAAAACCGGCGCTGAGTACGGGCGTTTCCACCGTAATCCAACAGTTGAAGACAGAAAATTGGCAGCTGAGATGGCACAGCGTCAGGAGCTAGTAGACAGGTATTTGGCGCAACAGGCTCAGGCGCGGAACAGATGACCAGGTACGACCGGACACTGACGGATTGTCAGACCGCATACGATTTTATGCTACCCGTTTTTCCTGAGGAACAGGACGCAGATGAAACAGATCAGGAGGAATGGGGCAACGCGAGAGAGGAGGTGACATGAAAGGTCAAAAGCAGAAACGCCGCATTACGAGTGCGGCGAATCCATCATCTGAAACAGCAGTATATCTAACTTGAGAGGATAAAACCAAATGGAGAAGAAATCAACAGTAATTCGTCACGGAGACTTAGCTCTCGTAAAAGTAGAGACACTTCCGGACGGTCTAGTGCCGTCAGAATCCAAAGTAATGATGCAGGGCAGCGGCGGTAATAACCACGCTGTCAAAAATGGGGAGATTTACTTCAAAGAAGTTGACCAGTTCGTTTTCGGCTACCTCATGGCACAGCCGAAGTGTCAGCTGATTCACCCAGATCATGGCAGCGGCTGTGGAGCCGTTAAGACCGCCACCCTCGAAGAGGGTATTTATGAACTTCGTAGGCAGTTCGAACAGACACACGATGCAATGCGTCCAGTTGTGGACTAGGGGGGGATGTGAAAAAGCAAACTTATATAGGTGATATCAGAATCGGAACTGCAACTGAATGGGAGCAGTTCATTAAGAAGTATGATGGGATTACCGGCTCTATCTACATGCAGGGTTGCACCGGCCTTACGTCCGTCACGTTCCCGAAGGAAACCGGCTATATCGACATGCAGGGTTGCACCGGCCTTACGTCCGTCACGTTCCCAGACAAAGTCTCCGGCTATATCTACATGCAGGGTTGCACCGGCCTTACGTCCGTCACGTTCCCGAAGGAAACCGGCTCTATCTACATGCAGGGTTGCACCGGCCTTACGTCCGTCAC
>CAJBRY010000185.1 GCA_903958085.1 uncultured Geobacteraceae bacterium | reverse complement strand
TTTTTATGCCCAACCTTGTGTATCATGATTTACGGTATGCGCTATAGTAAAAGCATTCCCTTTTCCAGCCTGGGTTCGTTTCTCATTATTGCAGATCGGGTTTGCGGATTGAAATCCTGAAGCAGGTCAAACACTATAGCTGATTCACCTGAGCGATCTGGTCGTTTAAGGTCCACAGATCAAAAAGCAACCCCAGTCCCAACAGCCCTCCGGTCAGCAGATAGATAATCGCACTGATCCACTTTTCCATGTAGAAACGGTGGGCTCCGAACAATCCAAGAAAGGTGAGCAGAATCCAGGCAATGGTGTAGTCCTTGGGGCCGGCGGCAAATCGAAGGTCTGCCTGGCGATCCATGCCCGGTATCAAAAAAAGGTCGATAAACCAACCGATGCCCAGCAGGCCGAGCGTGAAGAACCAGATAGTTCCAGTTACCGGTTTCCCATAGTAGAAACGGTGGCTTCCGGTAAAACCGAAGATCCACAGGATGTAGCCGATGGTTTTGCTGTGGGTATCGCCGTTGGTCACAAATTATTTCTCCTTTTTTGGTTGGAACCGATTCATCCAAAAATGACCCTATGATAAAGCAATCGGGCCTGTCAAAGGAATTTACTACCGGTTATTGTTTTCCATACAATCTTGGTCGGCTTTTTTCCAGTCAGATTTATCGGCATTGGGTACGATATATGATAATGGTGGCTTGTATCGTTGGAAATTCTTATAGCCCCCCACGTTTCACCCGCTGCTATAAACAGCCGAGTGCTTCAGTCTTATTAGGCCAATTGAATGTTGCTCTGATACAATTCCTATCTTCCCGAATAAACGTGCGAGGCACACAGCGGTATTTCTCCTTGCATGGGGTGGAGTGTCAGCCGTCTTCCTTTTTCTTCTGCTGGAATATGGGAACTGTCTTGCAGTTCTCAAAGGTGACAGTACCTGTCAGATGGAACCTTAGTTCTGCGTTCATAATGCCAGTGACCTCCATGCCTTCGATCACTTTGCAGTCGACTGATTTGACTAATTCACGTAGGGTTTCGGTCGCAGATTCGCAGCCCAAAACAATCACAGCATCATATTGTTCCGCACATTTCTGTAGCTTTTTCCTCTTTTCTGAACTCCACATGCACATAAACCATTGGTGAAAAGGAATATTCTTGAAAACTTTTGTGTTCACGCCATTTTCTCTTAATCGCGATTGCAGTGCCTCCAGGTATTGTTCGTAAGGAGCCGACTTCAGGAAATTTCTGAACAATTGTATGAAAGGTTTTTTTTCTCTCACAGCCACAGTCACTGCAGGACACATTTTGCAGGGAACTATCAAGGCAGAACTCAATCCTGCAACTTCAGAAACGACATCCAAGTCATTGAAGTGGATCGGCATTTGTCTCACTCCTTTTCTTTAATAGTTTCCCCGGGCCTATCATGGACATCTGCTACTTGACCGCGGGCTGTTTTTCAGAGGGTCAATTTGACCGCACATCTTTTTGTTTGGTCAATCTGCAATCTCGATATTTATCCTAAAATACCCTATGATAAAGCAATTGTGCCTGTCAAACAAATCGACACATACCGGTTAGTTGCTTCAATACCATCGTGGTCGGCTTGTTTTTCCAAGCCATTTTATCGGCATTGGAACCCATCTATGAAGATGGTGGCTTGTAT
>CAJBRY010000184.1 GCA_903958085.1 uncultured Geobacteraceae bacterium | reverse complement strand
TGCCACAGATACTGAAGTGGGTTTGCCCAGAAAACCCTAAATATCTAATTATTATCCTTATTATTGTGGTTTATGGGATTCTGACATGGAATAGAAATGAATTATGGAGCAATGAAACCGCTTTTTATGAGGATCAGCTTAATAAAGTTCCGCATGGGACAAGAGTGATGATCTGCGTATCCAAAATTTATATTGATTCTAAACGTTATACCGAGGCTGAAGTTCTGCTTCGAAAGGCAATTCTGATTGATTCCGGCACAGAAAAAGCGTACGTCAATCTGACAAGTCTTTTGGTTAAGAATAATCGGCTGGAAGAGGCGTTGCAGGTTTTTCAGCAGGGACTGAAAGCCAATCCAAACTCACGCGAATTGTATAACAACCTTGGGGTCTTTTATAATCTGGTAGGCAAACAGGATTTGGCTATCCAGTCTCTCTTGAAATCGATAAGCATCCCACCGCCATATGCGGAAGCATATACCAATCTTGGGGTTGTGTATGCGGATCAGAAGCGTTGGGAAGATGCTGAACGATGCTACAGACTCGGAATTTCAGTTCTTTACGAAAATCCTAAAGCTCACTTCAACCTCGGAGTAGCACTCTTTTCTACGGGACGGATGGCTGAAGCTGCAGAAGCATTTAAAATAACGCTCAAATTTGCTCCGCTGGATTCGTGGGCTCTTTATAATCTGGCATGTGTTTATATTGAGTTGGGAAATGCTAAAGCCGCCTTGGATATACTTCCGGGTTTGCGCAAAATTGACCAGCAATTGTCGTACAAACTTGAGAATGAGTTGGGCAAGCAGAAGTATTTGTATTCGCATTAACAAGTTACTTAAGTTCAAACTGTTGCAGGTAAACGAGGTCCAATTATGCCGATAAAACAGAAAATATTTGCTTTGCTGATATGTTGCTTAGTATTTGTCTGCACAGTTAATCTGGTCAGAAAACGGAAACTTCGTGAGGAATATTCAGTACTCTGGATTACAACCAGTATTTTGATGTTTATTCTTGTTATTCGTTATGAGTGGCTCGTTGCTCTTACCACACTGATAGGTGCAGGTCTGCCCACTACTACACTGTTTATATGCTCAATAATCTTCCTTATGCTGATAGCTGTTCAGTTTTCAATTAAAATTTCTGCTCTTACAGATCAGGTTAAGAATCTTGCGCAGGAAAATGCTTTACTAAGGGAAATTTCTGACGAACAATCAAGTGGAAAAAAACAAGCATGTTCCACAGTGAGTAGCAATGACTGAAACTTCGAACGAAAATACCGCAACTGTAACTTCATCTCTACGTGACTTGCAGTATGTAGCAGGATTGGTAACAGTTATAGTTCTGCTGTATGTCCGTACATTCAATGTCCCATGGTACTACGATGACATAATGAATATTGTGGAACGCCCATATTTCAATGATTTTGATCAGATAATGCGTTTGATCTTTTCATCTCGAGGTGTTTCCAAGCTCTCTTTTGCGCTTAATTACGCGGTTGGAGGTTTATACCTTCCAGGCTTTCATCTGGTGAACATACTCATTCACGCGGCTACAGCCTCACTGCTCTATTTTATTTTGAAACGATTGTTCAGAGATTCCAAGCTTTTTCCGTTTCTTGGCGCACTCCTTTTTGCTGTTCATCCTGTGCAGACACATGCTGTGACTTATATTGTGCAACGTATGACAAGCCTCTCAGGATTATTTTTTCTGCTTTCAATCTATATGTATATTTTGTACAGAGAAACTGGAATTTCCGATAACAATATTATCGGAGCGCGTCGAAATTTTTTTTGGGTTACAGCTTTTTTGTCAGGAGTGTTGGCTGTTTTTTCCAAGGAAATTGCCGTAGTTCTTCCGATTGCATTATGTTTATTTGACCTATATTTCTTTAGAAGTTTTTCCAAAGGCTGGCGGAAATGGCTGCTTCCTACGCTCCCGTTTTTTATTGTTTCCTGTCTCGTGACTTTCTTTCTGTTTCTGGCACCTTTACTAAAAGGCGCTGGTATTGATGCGATCACTAGCACGGCTGTCACAATTGTTAGTTCCAAGAATTTGACGCCATACACCTACTTTGTAACTCAACTAGAGGTAATCTGGAGATATATTCGCATAATTATTTTGCCATACGGCTTAACGCTTGATTATTGTTATCCGGTTGTTTCGAATTTTTTTTCATTACACAGCATTATTTCTGGAGTCGGGTTAGCCGGTTTACTGCTTCTATCCTGGAGGTTGCGTTCTTCAAATCCTAGAATTTCTTTTGGAATATCCTGGTTTTTCCTGACGCTTGCGGTTGAATCAAGTTTTATTCCATTAGATCCGCTTTTCATTCATAGATTGTATCTACCAATAGTGGGCATTATAATAATTGCACTAGATCTGCTTTCGCGATTTTCTAAACGAAGATATGTGATGTTTTTCATCTATTTCATTATCTTCATTTATGCCGCTGTTACGTGGCAAAGAAATTCGCTATGGCTTGATCCAGTTGCGTTTTATGAAGACAATCTTAGTAAAGCACCGCATAGTGAGCGGGTCAGAAATCTCCTTGCTGAACAGTACACTTTTAATGGGCGAGAAGATGATGCAAAGCGTTTGCTCCTAGAAGCAATTCGCATAAATCCGGGATTTGGATCGTCAATAGTTGGGCTTTCAAATATTTATCTGAATGAAGGAAGGAGAGGGGAAGCTTTTGAGTTGCTGGAGAATGGACTTCGTTATAATCAGAGCGATCATGAAATACATAACAGTCTAGGTAGTCTATACAGTATGATAGGGCGCAAAGGCATGGCAGAGTATCACCTGCAAAAGGCAATTGACATAAAGCCCGATTATGGGAAAGCTTTTTGTAACATGGGTTCTCACTATACAGGTTTGGGAATGTGGAAGGAAGCTGAAAAACAGTATCGAATAGCTTTGAATTTATCTCCAAATGATCCCATGATACATTACAATCTTGGCCTTGCTTTACTGAATAATGGGCAGCATGAAAGCGCACGGGATGAATTTGATCAGGTCCTCAAGCTTGATCCAAAGGACAAAAATCTTATTTACAATCTTGCCTTGGTCTGGATTCGACTTGACAACAGGCAGGCGACTGAAAAGCTTCTTTCCAAGCTTATTGTAGTTGACAAACAAATGGCGGATAAACTTTCATCAGAAATGAAACGAAGGAAATAAAGGCTTTTTAGTGAAGAGGAGATTTCTGTTTTGGAAATTAGCATTGTAGTACCCATCCATAATGAGCAGGATAATATTTCTGCATTGCATAATGCTATCTCAACGGTAATGCAGAATATGAAATGCAGTTATGAGTTGATTATGGTAGACGACGGATCAACAGATGGTTCATATTCTTTGCTGGCTCACTTGGCAAAAGCGGATCCCGCTCTTAAAGTCATTCGGTTCCGTAGAAACTTTGGTCAGACAGCAGCGATGTCGGCGGGTTTTGACCATGCGAAGGGCGATATCATTATTCCTATGGATGGAGATATGCAAAATGATCCTTCGGATATTCCAAGACTTGTGGACAAAATTCATGAAGGTTACGACGTAGTTTCGGGTTGGCGGCGTGATCGCAAGGATACATTTGTTTCGCGGAAAATTCCCTCTATGCTTGCAAATGCTATTATTTCTCATCAGACCGGAGTCCATCTTCATGATTACGGCTGCACCCTAAAGGCATATCGTCGCGAAGTGCTGGATGGAATAAATCTATACGGCGAAATGCACCGATTTGTTCCAGCGCTTGCTTCGCAGTTTGGTGCAAAAGTAACAGAACTTCCGGTTAATCATTTTCCAAGGTTGCATGGAGTCAGTAAGTACGGAATATCTCGAACACTTCGTGTTATTCTTGACCTTATGACAGTGAAGTTTCTGATGACATATTCCACAAAACCGATTCAATTGTTTGGGAAATGGGGTCTTTACACCATTCTTGCCGGTACGGCTACCGGTTCCATGACTCTGTATATGAAGTTATTCGATCACTTTAGTATGAATCGAAATCCTCTTTTGATTCTGACGGCATTTCTGTTTTTTATGGGAATTCAGTTCATTGTGTTAGGATTACTTGGTGAACTCAACGCCAGAACCTATTTTGAGTCACAAGGCAAGCCGATTTATGTAGTGAAAGACAGGCTAAACCTTGACTGACCCCATTTTTTCTTCTACTGTCGAACAATTGACAATTTTAAGGCAGAATTTTCAAATTTTAGTTGACACCAGTATGATGCTTTGCTATAAAACGAAGCCTCGCAAGCGGGAATAACTCAGTGGTAGAGTGCAACCTTGCCAAGGTTGAAGTCGCGGGTCCGAATCCCGTTTCCCGCTCCAAAAAATACACGGGCCAGGTCAAGTACCTGGCCCTTATTTTATGCGGTTTTACATCTATTTCACTTATTCCCCTAACTACCCATTCAATCCCATTTCACACTAAAATAGTCAAGCCTGTGCCTTGTCTGTGCCTTATCTGTGCCTTACTTATTTTGTGATGCACCTGTATTATCAAATAAATGACCTTAACCTGAATAATTACTAATAGGTTGTAGCATGTCGGATGAATAGATATATTTTCTTCTGCTGTGACGCCATTATTTCTTATTTGTTAATTCACTTTTGTACTTTTAATGTAGCGAAACACCTGATATAAATAATTATATTAATGACCCTCAGGCTCATGTTTTTGCGAAATAACCTTTTTTCAATGGATACTTCATGAGCTCTGCCATCCCTGCTAATTCTCTAAACTCACTTCAAAATAAAATTGAGGGGTTTGATGAGACCGCCCAACCCTACTCACGCCTGATTACTGAGAATCTTTCTTATATCGAAAAACAGTGTCGTAAGGCGGTTTCTCGTTATGGTCGTGAATTTCAAAGATTTGATGGTGCCGCTTCTCGTACTTGGGACATTTCTCTTGAAAATGATGCCGATGAACTCCTTAACGAACTGCTGGATCGTCTTATAAATGATAATTTTCGCGCCTTACGTGCTTTCAGGGGAACAGCAAAAATAACCACCTACCTGACCACCATTATTTCAAACCTGATTGTCGATATCATGCGTAGCAAAAAAGGGAGAAGTCGGGCCAAGGAAAGGGCGAGAGAGTTCGGTGCAACGGGTGAGCATCTCTATGAGCTGGTTCTGGGGCGAGGCCATTCTTTGCACGAAGCGTATGAGCATTTGAAGGTTGTCTACCGCTTTGAAGGCAGTCTGGAATCTTTGTGTATTATGCTGGACAGAATAGTTGGTAGGGATTTTTTACTGGAAACCGGAGTTGGTGACATTTCCGGTGTGGTTACTGAATATACTGAAGATGATGAACCTGTACGAGTTATTGTCGATTCTTCACCGAGTGTTGAGGAAGAGATTGTCTCCAGGCAGCGGCAATCCGCTGCACAGAAGACTATTGCTGAAGTTTTGGATGGGATGTCAGGTGAAGAACAAATGATGATACGTATGCGGTTTCCGGTGGATGAAGATGTGCCTTCGCAAAAAGTTGCGGATATTGCCAGGAAGCTTAATCTTAGTGAAACAGTGGTGGACAGCCGTATGCGTCGTATTCTTATACGGTGCCGGGAGATGTTGCTGGGGCGTGGAATTCAACTGGATGATTTAATTGAGTTGTAGGGAAATATATTTTTGTCCGTCTAATATCAAAGTAGTTGATATATTATTTTATAAAGTCTACGACGCAGTCCATGAAGATCGAAATAAACAGCATCAAATCTTTAAATCTACTGAAAGCAGAACAGGAGAACGTTTATGAACTATTATGCAGCAGATGTATTGAGGCGAAACATTATTGGATTGATGTCGCTGCTTTTGATAATTGGAATGACAGGAACTTTATGGGCTGCGGAACCCGCTAGCCCGGCAAAAGTGAAAGTTTCTAAAGCAAAATCGAAGATTTCTCCAAAACAGAGCATTGCTAAAAAAATAGAGGAATTACTAAAGGATACTGTAAAAGATCCAGAATATGATTTTTACGAAGATTTTAGTTTTGAAGATTCTTCATGTAAACTGTCTGTGACTTCACATGTAAGTCCAAAAACATTTATCAAGGAGCGTTATAATATCAATGCGATAACAAAATATAATGGCGGATTCAAGTCTGAAGTGCAACTTTTGTAAGTGAATTTAAGTGGTGAGCTGCGTTACTATCAGCGCCACTTAAACGACCAAGTAAAAGGTGCACAGATGAAGCAATACAAGCAGCTCAC
>CAJBRY010000183.1 GCA_903958085.1 uncultured Geobacteraceae bacterium | reverse complement strand
CAGATGGTAAAAAAGCATCAGATAGTCCTAAATTAATATTGACTTTACGCTTTAGAAAAGAGTATTTATAAGTTAATGAAAGAAGTACGCTGATTTCCATAATTTTTCATCAACTTGTCATGCGGGTGGGATAATGTCTAGAGGAATCCATGATGAACATAGTTGTTTAGTTATGCCGAATCCGCAAAAAAGCAATTATTACCCCCCCCCCCCATATAACTTATTGTATTTACAGAGTAATGGCATACATCCCAATCTGCGATAGTCCAAACACTAACCTGATGCAGTCGGTGTGCTGGTGTGTGGTTTAATACCAATGAATAGAAAGGGCAAACATGAGTAAGAAAGAGACCCGTTCAGATAAGGCAGCGGCTTTGCGCAAGCAGGCCGAAAAGATAGTTCGGGAAAAAGCGTCGCCTGCAAACATCGAGAAGATGACGGCAGCGCAGATAAAGCGGACGCTCCATGAACTACAGGTGCATCAGATTGAACTGGAGATACAAAATGAGGAGTTGCGCCGAACATCAACAGAACTGGACACCTTATGGTCACGCTATTTCGACCTATACGATCTGGCGCCGGTAGGTTATGTAACTGTGAGCGAAAAAGGGATGATCCTCGAAGCCAACCTCACCGCCGCTAACCTGTTGGGTGTGACGAGAAAGTCGCTTGTCCAATTGCCATTTACCAAGTTCATCATAAAAGAGGACCAGGCAATCTACTATATACGCCGCAAGAGACTCTTGGAAACGGACACACCGCAATCGTGGGAAATGCGGATGGTGAAAAAGGGCGGCACGGCATTCTGGGCACTGCTGGATGCCACGGCGGCGCAGGACACCGATGGTTCACCGGTCTGCCGCATCGTGATGAGCGACATAACTGAGCGCAAGAACGCGCAGAATATAATTAATGAAGCCAATGCAGCGTCTGAAGAAATCGAACAGGAAAAGTCCCTGCTTTTAGCCAAGCTTAATGAAGCACAACGGATTTCCAAAATCGGCAGCTGGGATTGGGACATAATCAGCAACAACGTCTGGTGGTCCGATGAAACCTACAGAATATTTGAAGTTGACCCTAATTTATATATCCCGTCTATCGAGGAGAACGCCACATTCTTTCATCCCGATGACCGGGCAGCGTTTATTGAAAAATTCGATCAGGCAATCCAAGCGGGAAAACCACTCGATACTGACTTGAGAATGGTTACCAGAGCGGGCGCTGTTAAATACTGTAATGCCCAAGGTAGGGTAAACTTTGACCAGTCTGGAAAACCAGTTCGCTACACCGGGACAATTATGGATATATCCTCTCGTAAGCTGGCGGAGGAAGAACTGCGATTTCAAAGTGAAATCATGAAAAATATCGCTGAAGCAATCTATCTTGTTAGAATGGATGATGGTGTCATTGTTTATACAAATTCTATATTTGAGAGAATGTTTGGCTATGCACAAGATGAAATGCTCGGAAAGCATGTTTCAATTGTAAATGCACCTTCTGAAAGAAAGCCTGAAGAGACTGCCAAAGAGATTATGGCTGAAATCAATAATACAGGTTCATGGAAAGGCGACATTAACAACATAAAGAAAGATGGTACGACTTTCTGGTGTTATGCAAGCGTTTCGGTTTTTGACCATTCAAAATACGGGAGAGTTCTTGTTGCACTCCATACCGATATCACCGCCCGCAAGCAGGCGGAGGAGGCACTGGTATTTCTTCTGCAATGTGGCTTGCCGACTACTGGAGAGGACTTTTTCGAGTCGTTGGCGCGCTACCTGGCCCAGACTCTGGGTATGGATTAT
>CAJBRY010000182.1 GCA_903958085.1 uncultured Geobacteraceae bacterium | reverse complement strand
CATTTATTTAAGTGGCCGTCTTTCATTCCGCGATGTTTAGAAAAGCAGTCAATTTCTTTTTCAATGCCGCAAATGATGCACTTCTTTGACATATTACTGACCTCTCAATAAGGGACTTGTTCTAGATTCGTTTTGGGCAAGCTCTGTAAATGCTCGTACAGACCGGTCCGGGCTTTATCGACTATCTGATCAACCGTGGTAACTCCGCAGCGTTCGTAATATCCCTTGATGTTGTAGCCGGTGACTTTGATCAGGTTTTCGATGATGGTGTTCTGTTGATCTTTGGGAATTTTATCGAAAGGTATAGGGTCCGCCTGTTTCGTCTCGCAATTTGCCTGTTTCGTTTCACCTTCAGGCTGTTTCGTTTCATCATCGTGCCCATTATCATCATCCGGCGGCAGCGTGGTTATGTCGATCGGCTTGCTCTGCCTGATTTCCTGGTCAAGTGCCTGGGGGCCGTATATCCCGGTCATTGCTTTAATACTGGCGTCAACAAACTGCTTGCGCACGGCGGCATCGGAGAAATCCGGCCGGAAAACGATCCTGGCCATAACGAAAGGCTTTGCCAGCTCTGCGGTTGTGTAGGTCTGCTTCAACCCCAAAAGCATTCTAAGGACGCGGTTCATGGCCCCGGCTTCGCACAACTTTAGCTTGTTCTTTCTTTTCTGTAGAAGGTCGCGGTTTACGCAATAATCAACATATTCCTTTTTTTCTTCGTCCGTTGCTTTGCGCTCGTCTTTGCCTTTTCCCTTTTTCAGCCACTTGGCTTTCCCCTCGTACAATGTCCTCAATTCTTCGGCCATAACCTCAAAATCAAGGTCATATTCGGCAGAGAAGAAAACCGGCTGACCGTCTGCTTTTTTAATTCCACCGACTGCGCGATAGGCAATGTATTCCCTGGATGCGCCATTATCGGTCCTTCTGGATTCAGTCGGGGACCAGATCACCCCGGCGCACACAGACAACTTCATCAATGCTTGCTTTGTAGGGCGCCACTTCTTCCCCTGGTTTACGTTACCCTTTTCATCGCTGGCGTTGGCGTCATCATGCGCGTAAACGTCGCCCATGTTGGGATCGATTGAAAGCGTGACTGTTTCGATAATCGGCTGGTGAAATTCCGAAAGCCCAGCTATGTGAGTGCTGGGCATAAGTAAATTGCAGCCCTGTTTTTTGTACGTCTCTAGCTCTGTTGTGATGTCTATTGCTGTCATTATTCCGGCCCTCCATGTTTTTGTACCCGCCCGGCGGGGTGTTAAATTTCCAGCCTTTCAATCGTCCTGTTGATGTCCGATAGGTTGCGCCTGATAACAATTAAACATTGGCGATACTCATTAAAGAGAGGCGGCCAACTCTCAGTTGGCTCTTCAGTGACGTCAGAGACTTCCGGCGGCTCTTGTCTTGCTACGCTAGACAGATTTTCTGCAATTTTTTTGTTGAGGTCCATGGCTTGAATTTTGATTTCATCCAATAACCTTAAACATTGGCCTCCCGCTGTTCGTCTTTGAATATTACCAACTTCATTTCCGTTTAACATAAGTCTCCTTTCACTATGTTTTTCTTCACCGGCGTTCTGGTGATCCTCCACCCGTAAACGTATTGGATAAGCCACCTGGCGACTGCTAAAATGATGCGCTGTTTCATGCTGCCTCCTGCCTTCTTTCAAGTTGATAAGTAAAAACCCCATTGCCTTCAAACTTCTTTGTGTAGTTCCATCCGTGCGGTTCGAGCTTTTCCCTGATCGTCGAGAATCTCCGCGAGTAGTGCAGCAGACCCACTTCCCGGTGTATGTCGATGTTTCGTATCGGGCCGCGTGTTAGGCGCTCATAAAGACGCTTGTCTTGCGGTGTCATGGACAAATCATCCGGGAGCGGTAACGGGTTGAAGTTTAGCTGTTCTTGTGTCATTTCATCACCACTCTGAAAACTTTCCCTGATTGCAAATCAATCGCCTTGTAGCCGTAGTCCGTTGGCTCTATGGAGCAATCGTGGCACTTCCCTTTTAAGTAAGTGTTGATCTGCGGGAAGTCTTTTTTGAAAGCCGCCATTTCGTTTTTGTAGCTTTCGCGCTGGTGAAGATGAAGGCCGACAAATACCAGCGCCAACGAGAGAACAAAAAACACCGCTACCCTGTAAAAAGTTTTCATGATGATCCCCTTTTGGCGGAAGGCTCACGGGCGTAGTAGGCAACCAATCCGTGACTTCAAGCGTGATGTTTCCTGCCTTCCATGTTCTGTGGTTGCGGGGGAGGGAATCGAACCCTCGAAGGTTGGCTTATGAGACCAACGTGAATACCAATTCTCCGCCGCATGTTTCTGTCAGTGGCCGGTCGCAACTTCGGCTTCATTCAGCGTCGGACTTTTTGGGCGTTTATTCCGATCTTTAATCTCATGTGATTATCCCCTGAGATAGGTTATTGCTCTGTGCGTGCTGCTAACGACACGCCGCACTGACATTTCTTTTCAAAGAACCGATCTGCTTTACAAAATCCCCTGCTTTATGAAACATGCCGATTTGCCTTGCATCCGGGCTTTTGTCCGCTACAATTCAGACCTGATGTCGTTGGCCTGACCGGCTTTACGATCGGAGCTTAACGGGTAGTCGCTTTGACTGTTGTGCTCGCTGAGCGCCCAAGCTGATGATCTGCCGCTTCGCGGTATCAAAATGTTGGTGGTTTTACCCACCAGCTATTTTGTGATATGAAACAAGAAGGGAGGCGTAGAACCTTTGCGTCAATCATTCCCTAGCCACGAGGCGAAAGGAGGTAAATATGGGTAAGTTGATCTCTTACCTAATGACGTGGAGGCGTTCGTTCTGAAACCCTAACGTGCGCCAATCACCAAGACTGACTTAGCCGAATCAGGTTAACCTTGAGCGATTGGGACGTTCGTGGGTTTCTTAATGGCACCCTCGGGGGTGTCACACAGTAACAAGTTGGCTACTTGCTATGCTGCGTGGCGCCTCCCTTCTTACTTATTGTCAAAGAACTTTGTTTCAATCTTGAGTGTGATTATACACGATGTTTAATTAATGTCAAGCAAATATTTAACATGGT
>CAJBRY010000181.1 GCA_903958085.1 uncultured Geobacteraceae bacterium | reverse complement strand
GAAAAAAGAGTTCTTATAAATGCTGTAGGGCCGGTATGGGATGGCAATGAAGTATGGTTGCTTACAGCCGGCGGTGCGACTTTTGCCGCATTTCCTACAACATATGCTCTTATGTTCAGCAATCTATATTCAGCCCTCATTTTGCTGCTTTTCGCTCTGATAGTTCGAGGTGTATCGTTCGAGTTCCGCGGAAAACTGGATGGAGAAACCTGGAAAGGAATTTGGGATAAGGCTATACTGGTTTCCAGTTTTCTTCCTGCACTTCTCTTCGGTGTAGCTTTTGGAAATATATTCCGAGGCATTCCGATGCGAAATGATTTTACTAACCTCCAATTTTCTTACGAAGGGTCACTTATCGGCCTGCTCAACCCATACGGTCTTGTTACTGGCGTTCTTTTCGTTCTTCTTTTTGCCGTTCACGGTTCACTGTATATTTCACTCAAGACTGTCGGCGATTTGAGCAAAAGAGCCACGGCTATGGCAAATAAATTATGGCCGGCTCTTCTGGTAATTGCAGTCGTCTTTCTTGGCTATACCTGGCCTGCAACAAAGCTTTACGATAACTTTATGAAAGCTCCCGTACTGCTGGTTATTCCTGTAATAGCTGTGGTTTCACTTCTTCTGATTAAAGTTTTTGCAGGTAAAAACGAAACGGGTAAAGCTTTCATTTTCTCGTGTCTGACAATACTGTTTGTTGTTTTTACAGGAGTTGCTGGTCTTTTCCCTAACCTGATCCCGTCAAACCTTGATGCAGCATCGAACCTGACAATTTTCAATTCATCTTCAAGTCTTTATACTCTTAAGATAATGACTGCTGTTGCATTTATAATGGTTCCGATTGTAATTGCCTACAAAATCTGGGTTTACAGGATTTTTAGAGCAAGAGTTACTGAAGAGGATGTTTTGGGAGATCCTGGGGCATACTGAAGTACTTTTTAGAGACAGTCTCATTTATGCAGTCACTCTTGTTCATGGGGTGGCTGCATTTTTTTTGTAAATGTAAGAAATTATTTGTTTGTGAAGAATCCCAATTCAATTGACTTATTCGGCATTTGTCGCGTATAAAAATTGACCACCATGTTTGACAAACTCCTTTACATAGAAACTTTTGGTTGTCAGATGAATGTGAATGATTCCGAGCGAATTGTTTCTATGCTGTCTGAACTCGGCTATGCACCTACAAACGAGCCATCATGTGCTGACATGATATTGCTTAATACTTGTAGTGTCCGTGGTGGGGCTGAGGAAAAAGTATACAGGCGGCTTGCAAACCTGCGGATCTACAAGCGGGACGGTAAAAAGCAGATTATTGCCGTTGGCGGTTGTGTTGCACAGCAGGAAGGTGAAGAATTGCTCTGTAAGTTGCCTTATCTTGATCTCGTTATTGGCACACATAACCTACATCTGCTGCCTGGCATGGTCAAAAGCGCAGAAAATGGCGAGCGCCGTTCAGAAACCACTTTTATTGATAACGAGCAACGCCTTGACCTGTTTCCAACAATCAAGGGTGAGTCCAGGCTGTCACGGTTTGTTACCGTTATGCAAGGGTGTGATAATTTCTGTTCGTACTGTATTGTTCCTTATGTTCGAGGGAGGGAAATAAGTCGTCGTTCTTCTGATATTCTTGCAGAGGTAAGGACGTTGGCCGATGAGGGGGTCAGGGAAGTTATACTGCTTGGACAGAATGTAAATTCATATGGTCTCAAATCTGGAAAAGAGCCCAATTTTGCTGAACTTATCCATAAAGTTTCTGAAATAAGCGGAATCGACCGTATTCGTTTTACAACTTCACACCCTAAGGATATGTCGGATGAATTGATAGAGTGTTTTGCCAATGTTCCAAAATTGAGCGGACAAATCCATTTGCCTGCTCAATCAGGAAGTGATGCCGTACTAAAGTTGATGGGGCGTGGATATACTCGTAGTTCTTATCTGGAGAGGGTAGCCAGGCTTAAAGCGGTTCGTCCTCATATAGTTTTCACGGGAGATATAATCGTAGGTTTTCCGGGTGAAACCGATGCCGACTTTTTACAGACGCTTTCACTTATGGAATCTGTGCGCTACATCGATATTTTCTCGTTTGTCTATTCACCACGTCCTGGTACTAAAGCTGCTGAATTCACGGATGAACTGCGGCGAGAGGAAAAAATGTCCAGGCTTGGCCGTTTGATGGAACTTCAAAGGCTTATCACGAAGGAAATAAGTAAAAATTATATAGGGCATACCATGTCCGTTCTGGTTGAAGGTGTAGGGAAGTTACCAGGCCAGATTTCGGGCAAAGCAGATAATGGACGTATAGTCAACTTTACCGGCGATGTCTCCAATATTGGCAGATTTGTCGATGTAAGGATTACAAAAGCTTATCCAAATTCGCTGCTTGGTGAACTGAAATTGTCTTAAGAGGTTATACATATGTCCAGTAATGAACAAATAGCGCATATTGCTAACAATTTTCTGCGTACAATTATTGACGAAGACCTGAAGAGCGGCAAGCACAACAGCATTGTGACCCGGTTTCCGCCAGAGCCTAACGGTTATCTTCATATTGGTCATGCAAAATCAATTTGTATAAACTTTGGCCTTGCACGTGATTTTGGAGGTCGCTGTCACCTTCGCTTTGATGACACGAATCCGGCAAAAGAAGAGCAGGAGTATATTGATTCCATTAAGGAGAGTGTTCGCTGGCTCGGCTTTGACTGGGGTGAGCATCTCTATTATGCTTCTGACAATTTTGAACAGTTGTACCAATGGGCCGTCTTTCTGATTGAACAGGGGAAAGCGTATGTTGAGGATTTGAATGCCGAGCAGATACGCGCCTATCGTGGCACTTTGACAGAACCGGGTAAAGATAGTCCTTATCGTTCAAGATCTGTAGACGAAAGTCTTGATCTCTTCAGCCGTATGCGTGCCGGTGAGTTTCCTGATGGAACCCGCGTCCTGCGTGCTAAAATCGATATGGCTTCCCCAAATATAAATCTTCGCGACCCAGTATTATACAGGATTCTTCATACACCCCACCCCCACGTAGGTGATGCCTGGAAAATCTATCCAATGTATGATTTTGCCCATGGGCAGACTGATGCCATTGAAGGAATTACTCACTCGATATGTACTCTGGAATTTGAATCACACAAGCCTCTTTATGAGTGGTTTCTGGATAATCTGCCGGTCCCCGCGCGTCCACGGCAATATGAATTTGCCAGGCTGAATCTCACGTATACGGTTATGAGCAAGCGGAAACTACAGGAATTGGTTCAACTTCAAATTGTCAGCGGATGGGATGACCCAAGGCTGCCAACTTTGGAAGGGCTAAAAAGACGTGGCTATACCCCTGCTTCTGTGAAAAACTTTTGCGAGCAGATTGGCGTTGGAAGGAGCGATTCATGGATTGATGTAACCAATCTTGAAGAGTGTGTTCGTGCGGATCTAAATATTACCGCCCCACGGGCTATGGCTGTTCTGCGTCCGATTAAGCTGATTATTGACAATTATCCGGTTGGACAGGTTGAAGAGATGCTGGCGGCAAATCACCCGCAAAATCCGGAGATGGGAAGCCGTTCAATAAATTTCAGCAGAGAAATATGGATTGATGCAGATGACTTTATGGAAATTCCAAGCAAGGGCTTTCATCGTCTGTCGCCAGGTGGCGAAGTTAAGCTGCGTTCCAGTTATATTGTTAAATGTACAAGTATTACCAAAGATAAAAATGGCGATATTGTTGAGTTGCACGGAGAATATGATCCTGCTTCACGTGAAGGAATTCATACATCAGATGGCAGAAAAGTTAAAGGTGTTATCCATTGGGTCTCCGCCGCTCACGCTGTGACAGCAGAAGTTCGACTGTTTGACCGGCTTTTCAGCGATCCAAATCCTGATCGTGGAGGGGCTGACTACAAGCAATTTTTGAATCCTTCATCAATTGAAACTCTTTCTAACTGTAAGCTTGAAGCAAGTCTCTCCTGTGCTGACTCTGAAACCCGCTATCAGTTCGAGCGTACTGGATATTTCCGCATTGATCCGAAAGATTCAACTTCAGATAAAATGGTATTCAACAGGATTGTTACGCTCCGTGATACATGGAACCAGAAGTAAAACTTGAAAGTATGGTATATAACAAAATGAAAAAACAAAGCTTTAAATCAGGATTTGTTTCAATTGTTGGTCGCCCTAATGTTGGCAAGTCGACTCTCCTTAACTGCATTATCGGCGAGAAGATTGTTATTACTTCCGATAAACCGCAGACCACTCGTAACCGTATTCAGGGAATTCACAATATCCCGAATGGTCAGATTGTCTTCATTGATACCCCTGGCATCCACGCCGGACGATCCCGTCTTAACCGGAGCATGGTAGATGTGGCGCGCTCTGCCGTCAGCGGGGTTGATCTCCTGCTGCTGGTCGTTGAAGCCACGGCTGCAGCCGATGCCGAATTCATCCAGGATGTATTGGGTAAAGTCAAGGTTCCGGTGGTTCTGGTTATCAACAAAATAGACCTGCTTTCTGACAAAAGCCTGGTGCTGAAAAAAATTGCCGACTGGGCTGCTTTATACTCTTTTAAAGAAATTGTGCCGATTTCAGCAGGTCGCAGTGACGGGGTTGAGCATTTGGTTGAAGTTGTGAGTGGTTATCTGCCAGACGGGGATGCCATGTTTCCTTATGACATTCTGACGGATATGCCGGAAAAGTTTATAGTCGCAGAAATGATCCGCGAGAAGGTATTTCGTCTGACCCGTGATGAGGTCCCGTATTCGACGGCAGTTGTCGTGGAAAGTTTTATTGAGCGGGAAAATGGTGTTATTGCAATATCGGCAGCCATTATGCTTGAGCGTGATACACAAAAAGGAATTATAATAGGGGCAAAGGGTGAAATGCTGAAGAAAATTGGAAGTCAAGCCAGGCAGGATATCGAGCGTCTGCTTGATACAAGGATATATTTGGAGCTGTTTGTTAAAGTGGTTGAAAACTGGAGTGAAAGACCTTCAAAACTTCAAGAATTGGGATACGAATGAAACCTTTAGTAGCTATTGTAGGACGTCCCAATGTAGGCAAATCTACTCTCTTCAATCGACTATTAGGACATCGACGAGCGATTGTTGATGACACTCCTGGTGTGACTCGTGACCGCAACTATGCGAATATAACCCGCTTCGAAAAACCTTTCATTTTGATAGATACCGGAGGTTTTGAGCCTGTCACAGAAGACAAACTGTTGCAGCAGATGCGTGAACAGTCACGATTGGCAATAGAGGAGGCTGACGTCATAATCTTTATGATGGATGCCAGAAGCGGCCTGACTCCAGCGGATATTGAGGTTGCTGAAATGCTCAGGCGGGTCAAAAAACCGGTATTTTTTGTTGTTAATAAAGTTGATGGCGAAAAACTGGAGAATGAGTCAGCTGAATTTTATTCTCTTGGCATTGGCGAACTTTATACGATTTCTGCGGAACATAATCGTGGAGTAATAGACCTTGTTGAAAATATTATGGAGGTGTTTCCTCCTGTAGAGACTACCGATCCTGAAGAGAATGTTACTCGCATTGCGGTAGTTGGACGTCCAAATGTCGGTAAGTCATCGCTCGTAAATCGCCTTCTTGGTTTTGAAAGGGTTGTGGCCAATCCAACTGCCGGCACAACCCGTGATTCGGTTGATACTCCATTTACCTGCAATAAAAAACCATATGTGCTGATCGATACCGCCGGAATCCGCCGCAAGGGAAAAACAACCGAAAAGCTTGAGAAGTACAGTGTTTGTGACGCTTTACGCAGTATTGAGCGTGCCGATGTGGTGCTGATGGTAATTAATGCTGAAGAGGGCGTTACGGAACAGGATGAGCGGATTGCCGGTTATATACACGAAGCAGGGAAAGGGTGCGTGTTTGTCATAAACAAGTGGGATTTGCTTGAAAAAGATAACACTACACTTGGAATTTACATTGCCAAAATCAGGGACGGCTTCAAATATCTGGCATATGCGCCGATTGTCTGTGTATCAGCAAAGACAGGTCAACGTTCAGGAAAAATTATTTCTACTGTTGATGAAGTTATGGAGCAGTATTGCCGTCGTGTTACCACATCAGAGCTGGTTCATGTTTTTACCGATGCAATAGAATCGCACCATGCTCCGCTGTCTCATGGTCGCAGAGTGAAATTCTACTTTGCAACCCAGGTTGCAACCAGACCTCCGGCCTTCGTGATATTTACCAATCAACCTGATAATATTCATTATTCATATGAGCGTTATCTGATCAATAAATTCCGAGATGCGTTCGGTTTTGACGGTGTACCACTTAGATTGATGTTCCGTGGACGCGATAAAACTGATACTTCAAGATCTAAAGGTGGAGTTGATCGTCACACATAGCAGCCTAATTCTATAAAGGCTTTACTTGAGTTTGCTGTTGCTATATATTTTCAAAGTTTATATCCCCATAATTCCTTATATGGACTTTAAAAAATGAGCCTTGTTGGTAACCTCGAAGATCTTGGACTTGGCGAGATTCTACAAATCGTAAGTCTAAGTCGAAAAACCGGTGTTCTTTCTCTCAATAGCAGGGGAAGGGATGGCTCGGTTTTTTTTCGTCAGGGCCAAGTTGTTAGGGCAGCATCAAGTACCTATCAACAGAGCCTTGGTGAAGTCTTGATACAAAAAGGGGTCATTGATCTTGCGCTACTTCGCAAAGCTCTTTCTTTTCAGCAGGAAAATGGATTTGTTGAGCGCCTGGGTGTTATCCTTGTGAAAAACTTTGGTATTTCACAAGAGGTAATTGAAGATGTTGTACGTGAACAGATAGAAAATGTCGTATTTTCCCTTTTTGCCTGGATAGAAGGTACTTTCAAATTTGAAGTCCAAAATTCTATTGAAACAATTGACGGCACAAAGATGGATCCCCTACAGTTTATGCTTGATCAGGGGCTTAACCCTCAATTTCTTGCAATGGAAGGTACCAGAATTCTTGATGAAAAACGTCATGCGGCTGAAATGGGGGTTGCCGGTGATGACTCTTCAGAGGATGTTGATGATTTTGACTTTGATCTGGTAGATACCAAGGAAAAGCTTTCATCATCTAATGTGGCACAGCCGCAGCCGGTTGTAATTGTTGATGATGATGGCCCATCACTGCGTGCAATAGCCGATGGTCTTACTGAAAATGGTTTTATAGTTTATGCAATGACCCGTAGCGAGGATACACTAATAAAAGTGGACAGCCTGCATAGGGGTGGCGAGCAACCTACCGTTATTATTGACCTTATTATGCCTAAAATGGATGGTTCTGGGGTTTTAGGCGGAATAGAACTCCTGGATCTCCTTCATAATAATTTTAAAAATATTAAACTGATCATTATGACTGATTATCAGCATGCTGAGGCGGAGAAAAAAATCCGTGATCTTGGGTATAAATTTTTCATTAAGCCGCGCCGGGTTGAAATTTCTACTCCTGCTATAATGGG
>CAJBRY010000180.1 GCA_903958085.1 uncultured Geobacteraceae bacterium | reverse complement strand
TAAAACACTTTAATTCTGGAAAATTCGGCATTGAATGGTATTTCGTAGGCTGACTCTACGTCAGGCATGTCATAGCCGATGAACTTCGAAATGTCGCCGGGAGAAAGCGATCGAATCCCTGCAGCTACAATTGAATCATCCGAAAGGCCTGATTTCCGCAGGTCTTCAAGGTGATGAGCTGCAATGCCAGCGATCATTTCTTGGCCGACAACCATATTGTTCTTGATGCTATTATCGAATTGAAGTATTTTCGTCATGGAGTTTTCCTTTCCTGCACCAGTTACTGCTGGTGGTGAGTTTCCGAGACCGAACTGGTTGCAGCCAGCTCGGTCTTCGCTTTTCGATTTTCACGTTACAACAACAGTGACTAACTGCCGCACAAGTCAAGTAGAATAAGGCTTTCCAGTCATTACACATGACATCACCTCGCACTTTCCAGAAACTGGTTCAGCACGCTGAGCCTCCAGCCTCGAGCCTGTAATGACAATTTGAGTGGCGGTGGTAGCTTGCCAGCCTGTACAAGTCTCCAGAGTGTCGCCCTCGAAATATCGAGATACCCACACACACGATCCGGTCGGAACACCGGGTCTCCTGCTTCAATTCCATTTCTGTTGTTCTGCCTGTTTGATGAGTCCATGTTTTTCTACCTCCAGAAGTTAGTTGCATCTGGTTGCAGACGTTAGCATGGGATTTCAGCTGAAAAGGAGGGGAGCGGTCGGGAATTTTATTGTTTGTGGTCGGTTATCTACCAACCACAAAACTGGGCGTTTGCGGGGATCTTTAGATAGTCTTTGATGGTTGTTCTGTCGTATTTATTTTCAGAAGGATTAAAGATGGCATTAATGAAGTGTGCAACAATATCACGGCGGGGTTTATAGCAATTCTGCTTAACAACACATCTTTGTTGTTTTCTTGGCGGCCAGATTGGGAATGTTTCTTTGTTAAGAGGCCAATGGCGAAATATCCATTCGAGATTAAATGCCAGCAAAGCGGTTGGAGTAGGTGGGTGATTGTTCAAACGGTCAGTTTGGTAATATATACAGCCGTATTTATTCTGACGAATGGCCGTGCGGGAAAGTTCGGAGATCTCTGTGGCAGCATTTCCATCTACTGATAACGAAAGTACATTGCCAGCCAGCGATACGTTTGGATTAACAGTTAGAGCGGCCTTTAACATCTGAACCGAGCGTTGGTGGATTTTTTCGGTATTTTTTGTCAAAGGATGCGTATTCCGGTAAAATCGTAACCTCTTACTAAGTTCTGTATGCTTCTTTACTTCTGCAGCAAATTTAATGGCCTGTGCACACCCATCAATTACCTGATAAACTGAGAATCCCGACACTATTGGCAGCTTATCGAGAGCACGAACTGCACTACGTCCCTCTCCAGCACCACCTTCAATATCTTGGTCGAAAGTTTTCTCAGGGTTCAAAAGATTGCGTAGCTTTCGGTAGGGAAGCGACTTTGTGTCTGTTGCCAGATTCCACTTTGCGGGATTACTCCAGTCCGCTCTGACTCCCAGAATCACCGGACCACCATCCTTTGCAACTGGGTGTTTCCACTCTGCTTCTATTTCGCACAACCGATCAAGAACCATCCGAAAAATTCGGCTATTGGAGTTTTTTTTCAACCGCTTGCTCCCAAGTAGGCAGAAGAAGTCCCTTGCTGCCAGATATAGCTATAGACCTCCCGCGCAGCCGCCTGCTTGTCATCATCAGTAAATGGCGGCGACGGCAGCAGCGGATACAGGTGGTCGAGGATAAATACTTCTACCTCCGCTTGAGTCTGCTCCTTCTGTGTCCATTGTTCCAACGGTGCCAGCAGTGCCTGTACCTCACGCAGCAGGCTACGACTGGCAACTTTTACCCGTTCGCGCTCAGCCTTGCCTAAATCATCTCGCAGCAACAGACAGAATAACGCGTATTCCTCTTCTGATAATCCCTCTTCCACGACCCGGCGCTGCTCGTCATCCAGGCCAGCGGCCAGATCAGCCAGTCTGGTGAAGGTGTCCTCAATACTGACGCGATCTTTTTCGCGGTTATAGTCGGCAATGATCTCCTGGTAGCGCCTGTAGTAATCCATTCGCAAAGGATTGCGACTCAGCATATCGGCCAGCTTCTTCTCCACGATCTCGCGTATGTCCTGTAGCGCAGTTGCCTTGCGCCGAACCTTCCTGGCAAATTCGCTCCGCAGTTTTTCCAGATCTATGTCACTCAGATCATAAAATCTGCTCTCAGGTGGTGGATCAGCAACTCCTGCTTGTGCCCGTATCGCCTCGTTAACGATGCGGTGCAATTCCTTAAGCAGGGCGTTCACATCGGCGGTATCCCGTCGCTCCGTCAGTTTTTTGTATATTGCCTCGATATTGTCATGGCGCTCTGCAAATAACAGGGCGGATGGCTCCATCAGCAATCCTTTGAAACGGATGAACACCTGGCGTGCCATGATCTCGAAACGGCGCTTAGATTCGTCGGATGAATAGACCGCTTCCACGGCATCCGCCAAAGCCTGAATGCGAGGGAATCCTGTTGCTCCGATCAGCCGGGTTGCATCAAGGCCGAGGGACAGCAGGTGCTGCTCTGTCTCTTCAATAGCATCCTTCAGAGCTACAACCCGCTCCTCAATCGGTGCTACGATCACCTCCCCGCCATTCTCTCCATCACCGAGGGCATATTGTGCCAATGCTTCCCGCAGACTCTTCAGCATGCCGTTATAATCTACGATCAGACCGAAGTCTTTGCCGGGGAAGCGGCGGTTGGCTCTGGCAATGGCCTGCATCAGGTTGTGGGCTTTCATCGGCTTGTCAATGTACAAGGTAGAGAGACATTCCACGTCAAACCCGGTCAGCCACATGGCACAGACAATCGCAATGCGGAAGGGATGCTCCGGGTTCTTGAAGGCAGTTTCCACATCCACCCTCTTGCCATCCGGAGTCTCGAAGCCCTGCTTCATAATTGCCCGGTGTGGAATGATGTTGAACTTCCACTCCTTGAAGGCGGCTACTTCGCCTTGAGCTTCACTGATAATGATCTCTATGATGGTGCTTTCCAGCCACTCCGCCTGTGCGGCAAGCCGGTTTCTCTGGTCTGTCAGCATTTGTCTGGTTTCGCTGTCACAGGGTATGCTCAGGGCAGCCTCACGCGCCAGCACTTCCTTGCGTACCATTGCCAGTTTCTTTTTCCACCTCGGTTCGATCAGCATAAACATTCGGGCACAAGTAATCTTGTCGATACAGACCAGCATCGACTTGCCGGATTCCCAGCGGGTAATGGCGTGCTCCACAAAATCGTCTGCCAGTTTTTCCAGACGTTCATCGGCTGTGATAACCTCATAATCCTTGCCCAGCAGCTTTTCCAGCAGTGCCGTTTGGTCCTGATCCAAATCAGCCTTCTCGATGGCGTCGGCAATCCGGTCGTTCAGATCCAGCCTGGCAATGCCCAGCTTCTCCCCACGGTTCTCGTAGACCAGCTTGACCGTTGCGCCATCCTCTTCGGATCGCTTGAAGTCATAGCAGGAGACATAGCTGCCGAAGATGCGTTTTGTCAGGTTGTCGTTCTTGAAAAGAGGTGTACCGGTAAAGCCTATAAACGCTGCATTGGGGAGCGCCAGCCGCATGTTGCGAGCCAACTTGCCAGCCTGAGTGCGGTGGGCCTCATCTGATATTACAATGATGTCGTCGCGTCGGCTGTATGGTTCATCGGGGTTCACACTCTGATTGAATTTGTGAATCAGGCTGAAAATATAGCGGTGGTTTTCCTTGAGCAGTTGTTCCAGTTCCTTGCCGGAGCCTGCCCGTGGAGTCTGCTCATCAGCGGCACCGCAACCGACAAAGGTGCGATATATCTGGCTGTCCAGATCGTTGCGGTCGGTCATCAGCACAAAGGTGAATTTGCCGGACACCGTCCGGCGCACCTTCTCGGCAAAGAAAGCCATGGAGTATGATTTGCCGCTCCCCTGCGTATGCCAGAAAACCCCCAGTTTGCCGAGGTCCGGGTGGGCCGCCATAGGAAGTTGCAGAGTTTTTGGTTCTTCTGGAGGCATTAACGCCAGCATATCGCTGTCAATGGCCTTCTCAAGTGGAAGTTCAATTACGTTGTACTTGAGGCGCTCCTCCAGCGGAAACTGGATCTTTAACTCCTCTTGATTGATCACCGATTCAACAGCGCAATTGACACCCATCACCTGATGATTGCGAGCAACCACCTTGCGAACAGATCCCGGCTTGCTGGCATCAAACAGGATAAAGTTTTCCAGAATATCCAACAACCGATCCTTGTCCAGCATGCCATTCAGCAGTACCTCGGCATCGATATTCCCTTTGTCTTGTTCACCAATCCGCTTCCACTCACCAAAGTGATCCCACTCGCTGGTGATGGAACCATAGCGTGCCCGGTGACCATTGCTGACGATCAAAAAAGCATTATGGTGAAAGGCATGGCCAATGACATGCTCATCCATATAATCCTTCAGGTTACCGTCGAATGCGGCACGGATATTCTTATAGACCGCCTTAAGTTCGATGAAGACCAGTGGTAGGCCGTTGACGAAGCAGATCAGATCGGCGCGGCGGTTGTAGTTGGGAGTACGCAGTCCAGTAAGCTTCAACTCGCGCACTGCCACAAAGCGGTTGTTCGGTTTCCCGTCGGTTGTACCGTTCTGGAAGTCGATCGCCCGTGCCTGTGCATGGCGCAGGGTGCCATTCGGCTCCCGGTAGCTCACGGGGACACCATCACGGATCATCTTGTAGAAGGCTTGATTGTGCTGCAGGAGAGAACGAGTGAAGTCGTGATAGGTAAGTTTGGTCACTGCTTCGTCAACAGCGGAATCCGGAAGCTGGGGGTTCAGGATGGTAATGGCCTGGCGCAGGTCTCGCTTCAGGACGACCTCACGGGTGTCGGCGCGCCCCAACAGGCTGTCCGGACCGAAGCCTTCCTGATTCCAGGCGTAGACATTATCCCAGCCAAGCTCCTTTTCCAGATGCTCGGCAAAGGTGGTCTGCACTAGCCGGTCTTCGCTGTTGATGTCGGTGATCATAAATCCCCTTGTCCAGAGACGTTATCACTGCCCACAGAATTGCACTTGCTATTTATACCAGATTTGGCATAATACACAACATGGAACATCGCTCAATAAAGCCACTTGCATGGATCGGATCATCAAAAAGTGATCTGCAAGATTTTCCCGAATCGGTCAAAGATCTCATGGGCTTTGCGCTCTATCTGGCCCAGACCGGTGGTAAGCATCCTGCGGCAAAACCGCTCAAAGGTTTTGGCGGAGCTGGCGTACTGGAAGTTGTTGACGACCATCACGGTGACACCTATCGGGCGGTGTACACAGTTCGTTTCGGCGATGCAGTCTATGTGTTGCATGCTTTTCAGAAGAAGTCAAAAATCGGTATAGCAACACCACAGCGGGATATCGATTTGATAAAAACCCGCCTCCAACGGGCACTTGAGCACCACGCAGGAAAGAAGGGGTAATACCATGGAAGACGTAATCACCAGCAGCGGCAATGTATTCGAAGATCTGGGGCTTTCCGAACCCGCAGATCGACTGGCAAAGGCTGAACTTGCACGCAAGATTGCCGAAATTATCACCAAGCGCCATCTGAACCAAGCCGAGGCCGCCAAGCTGCTTGGGGTTGATCAACCCAAGGTTTCCAGTATCATGAATGGGCGGCTATCCGGTTTTTCTCTTGAACGTTTGATCCACTTCCTCAATGTTCTGGGACGCGAGGTTCAGATTGTTGTGAAACAGAAACCACGTTCACAAGCCATGGGCAGGTTGCAAGTTGTCTGTGCGTAACTTTTCATTTTCCATTTAATCTGTGCTTCCGCAGCCAGTTCCATCAATCTGCCTTCCTGTTCAGTGTTCAAATGTTCGGACCATGCACTCAAATGTTCGGACCCTGATTCGATTTGTTCGGAACTAGCTTTAGAAGGCTCGATTATATCAAAAAATCCGAAGTAATTATTTTCGGCCAAGTGTGTAGCAATCGCTAGATACGCTTTGCACTGGGTATAAACATTATCTTTGAGAAAGTCCTGTTTAACGTCTTACTATTAAAATTCGTAAGCGGTGAAGTTACGGGATATTCTATTCTATCCCCAACACAAACAGATGATTCTGGCATTGCCAACCAGTCAAGTTCTTCCTTCTCTGGTGCTACTGATACGTATGTGTACCCACCTGAATTTATAGTTTCAATTATCAGACCTGTAGCGTGGTTTTGAATTGATGGTGTCTCTGGATCGTTTGTTGGGACTTGTTCGGCGTAGGACAATTTGTCCGTAGTACCTCTAAATAATCTATTTTCAATAATATCCGCGATTTCAATTACTTCAGATATATAGTCATCGTCAGCGTTATAGTCCCTGATTATTCCAACTGCCGTATTGTGTTCAGCACTGTAACTATGAAAAACAAATTTCTCCCGATCCCATGCGGTAATAATTTTCTTTATACCAAGTTCAACGCTCTCCCAGGCACTAAGTGGCTGGCTAGAAGTAACTTGCATAAGACCGAACGTTTTGGCCATACCAAGTTTACCAGCAACATTCTCTAACGCCCGTGCAATGCGCGGTCTATTAAAGTCTTCATAGATCATCACTGCCAAAATCACAGTTTTTAATTTATGATTGCTAGTATGGGCTGAAATTAATTCCCCATAAATTTTCAGAAACCTATTGGCCTTATAGTAAATATGTTTGTACTTTCGTTGAGTGCTCTGGCCTTCTCCGATACGGATTCGATTAATAATGTTATAGAGATATAGGCATATCAATACCCATAATTCTGAAATAAAGTTAGAGTGATCTGGTAATAAACTTGTACGGTTTTTTAAGATATGTTGAGTGACTATCCAGTTTAAGGCAATAATTACAACCCCCAGAACAATCTCTTTGGGCCAGTTGACCAAGAGCCGCCTGCCATACGCAACATTTAATATCCATCTGAAAACAACATAAATAATCGCCACAATATATATTTTAGCAACGAAAATTCCCCATCCGATTTCGTAAAGCAATGTGGCCGCTATAATGGTAAAGACTACCGGAGTGGCTACCCGAATCGAAACATTCAGAGCAGGGGCTTCGTCTGACGTCGGCAATAATTCCATGCTGTTGTAGCCAATTGCTTCTGAACCACGTCCGATCCAGTTGACAATCAGGAAAAGGCTAAGTGCCAGAGCTGTATAAAGCAATAACGCTAGAATCATAATAATCCTGTCACACCCCGACAATGTTTTCGCCTCATACCACAATTTCCCCACTCATCAGCTTTGGCAGCAGCAAGTCACGGGCGGTGCGGAGTTTGTCATTCGATGTCCGCAAATTTTTAATTTGCTCGAACGAGGTCGCTGCAAATCTTGTGAACTCGCGAACCAAGGCCTCAGCTGGAACAAGTACATCTTCTTCTTTTAAAAACTTGAAATGCCTTGCGTAAAAATAATTCGAGAGATCAATCGCCTTTAAAGCAAAATAAAAATATTCGGTGCTCATTCTTGGTGTGTTCGGGTAGATCAACTGAGTTCCGTCTGCGCCACTGGCAAATGGGAAATTAATGAATTTCAGCACTCTCGTGTGGTCTCCGAAAACTATTATCGGCAATGGATCTTCTAGCAATGCATCTACATCGTCTGTATATCCGCCAATAAAATCAGATCCTTGGTCAACACACGGAATAGCACCTGTAATCTGATAATCATCCTTTTTAATTTTGTTTGCCCTTGAAAACTTCAGAATCAGCGATCCAACCTTTACTTTCTCCCACCCCTTCGGCACTCCATCCACAACGCGGATATGCTCACAACCGGGGAAGCGCAGGCGCACGAACCATTCGCGGTAGAGCAG
>CAJBRY010000179.1 GCA_903958085.1 uncultured Geobacteraceae bacterium | reverse complement strand
TACCGCCACAAACATCGTAAATAACTTCACGTATTTTCATTCCAGCGGGAACTTCAACCAGTCCTGTATGCTTAACTTTGCCGGTTACAGCAAAAATTTTGGTTCCCTTGGTAGTTTCTGTACCAAGTGAGGCATACCAATCACCGCCCTTGTTGATTATGTGACGAACGTTTCCAAACGTTTCTACATTATTAATATTAGTCGGCTTGCCCCATAGTCCGCGTACTGCCGGAAATGGCGGGCGTGGACGACTCATACCGCGAAAACCTTCAATGGAAGCCATCAGTGCAGTTTCCTCACCGCAAACAAAGGCTCCTGCGCCCATTTTAATACGCATATCAAAATCAAAACCCCAACCCTGAATATTCTTGCCGAGGTAGCCTTTTTCATAGCAAATATCGATTGCATGCTGCAAACGCTGAACAGCGAGCGGGTATTCTGCACGAACATAAACATAACCAAAGTCACAGCCAATCGCGAAAGCGGCAATCATCATCCCCTCAATGATACAGTAGGGGTCACCTTCCAAGAGAGATCGATCCATGAATGCGCCTGGATCGCCTTCGTCAGCGTTACAAATCAAATACTTGTGATCACCAGGAGTTGCCTTACAGAAAGACCACTTCATACCAGTAGGGAAACCACCGCCGCCGCGGCCACGAAGCCCGGACTTTTTGACCTCTTCAATAACTTCTTCCGGTTTCATGCTCTTGACACACTTCTCAATCGCCTTGAAGCCATCTTCTTCTTTATAAGCATCAATGCTGTCCGGATCAATCTGACCGCATCCGGTCATTACAACACGCATCTGAGCATCAACAAATTTATTGTAGTACGGCTTGGCCATCCTTTTTTCCATGACCGCTTTATTGACGATATGCTCGTCAATAATTTTCTCAACCTCTTCAGGCTTCACAAAATCGTACGTGATGCGCCCCTGTTCAGGAGTAATGATATCAACAAGAACATCGTTGGCGCACAGACCGCGACATCCTGTCTTGATGACATCGCACCTTTTGCCTACCTGGGCATCAACTCCCTTTTCCGCGAGAATTTTTACGAAGGCAGCCTCAACTTCTTTGGCGCCCATCGAAACACCACCGGTTCCCTGGCAGATCAGAATTTTTATTCCTGCGTTATCGCTCATGACTCAATTGTCCCCTGCTGGATAGTTTCGAGCTGCGTGCTATTTCAGTGGCCGCTGGCTGTAATCGGCAACGATATCATCAACTTTCTGGACAGTCATACCACCGTATGTGGAGTCGTTGACCATCGCCAAAGGTGCCATACCACATGCTCCAAGACAAGCAACTTTCTCAAAAGTAAAGCGTAAGTCCGGGGTTGTTTCTGCATGGCCGATGTGCAGTTTGTCAAAGAATGTTTCTACAATACGCGGAGCACCCTGTACATGACAGGCCGTCCCAACACAAACCCTGATAATGAATTTGCCACGAGGTTTAAGATGAAACTGAGCATAGAATGTAAGTACGCCATATATCTGACTCGGATAAACATTGAGACGCTCTGCTATATGATCTGCCACGACACGAGGTATGTAACCATATTCGTCCTGAGCAGCCTGCAGAACCGGCATCAGATTTCCAGGTAAATCGATATATTTGTCGATAATTGCATCGGCTATGGAAAGATCAATTTCCGGCTCTTGCTCTGTGGACTGCTGCGCTACTACGTCACTCATGCGCCCTATCTCCTTTTAGTAAGAGCAATTATCTAACTTTCTTTTATAAGTTGAAATAATTAGCGGCTTACTTAATCACTCTGCGGAGTTACCTGTCAATTTCACCAAGAACGATGTCCAGAGTACCGATTACGGCAACCAGGTCAGCAATCATCGTCCCTACGCTCATCTGCTCAATCGCCTGCAGATTCACAAATGAGGGTGGTCGAATCCTCATACGTTCCGGCTTGTTACCACCATCGCTAACTATGTAGAAACCAAGCTCACCCTTAGGTGCTTCCACGCCCTGGTATACTTCCCCTTCAGGCGCCGGAAAACCCTCCGAAGCTATTTTGAAGTGATGAATCAAGCCTTCTATGCTGTTGTAAACACTTTCCTTTGGCGGATAGCAAACCTGCGGTGAGTCTGCCAGCACTGGCCCAGGCTTAAGCTTGTCCAACCCCTGACGAACAATCTTGCAAGCTTCACGCATCTCGACCAGGCGTACTTTGTATCGATCAAAAGTGTCACAGTTTTCACCCGTAGGCACCTTAAACTGATATTTTTCATAACCACTGTAGGGATTATCACGTCTCAAGTCCCAGTCTACACCTGATCCACGCAAAGCAGGGCCTGTAAGACCAATGTCTATGGCATCTTCAGCAGAAATGATACCGTTGCCAATAGTACGCTTAAGCCAGATCGGGTTGGTTGTCAAAAGACCTTCATACTGGTCGAGGTAGCCTGGCATAACGTCAATGAAATCACTGACTTTTTTCACAAATTCATCCGGAACATCCTGAGACAGACCGCCAACCCTAAAGAAGTTGGATGTCATACGGGCACCGGAGATCAATTCATAAATTTCCATAACCGTTTCGCGTTCGCGGAATGCATATATAAATACCGTCATAGCACCAATATCAAGAGCATGGCACGCAATCCATACTAGATGTGACTCAAGACGTGTTAGCTCTGCCATGATGATCCTGATAGTTTCAGCACGTTCAGGCACTTCAACACCCATCAGCTTTTCAACTGCCAATATGTATCCCAGATTGTTACTCATTGGAGCCAGGTAATCAAGACGATCCGTCAGTGGCAGTATCTGATGATAAGTTCGGTGTTCGGACAGTTTTTCAACGCCACGATGCAGATAACCTATGTGAGGAGTAACCTTGACGATCACCTCACCGTCAAGCTCAAGCACCAACCGAAGAACCCCATGGGTACTGGGGTGCTGTGGGCCCATATTTAATGTCATTGTTTCTGTAGTAGCCATGTATCGCCTCTTCTATGATCGAATAGTATAAACTATGACAAGCGCCCTTTGTAGGGTTCACGATCTGGTCCTTGCAGCGGATAATCCTTGCGGAGTGGATGCCCAACCCAGTCATCAGTCATAAGAATACGCCTGAGGTCAGGATGTCCGTCGAACTTGATTCCGAAAAGGTCAAACACCTCACGCTCCAACCAGTTTGCTGTTTTCCAGACAGTAGAAGCTGTAGGAATCCTGCATTCTTCTTCGGTGACAGGTGTTTTGATACGCAAGCGATCTTTGTTGGGAATTGAATAGAGAAGATAAACCATCATAAAACGCTCTTCTTTTTTTCCCAGATAATCCACTGCAGTAAGATCTGTAAGCAGGTTGTACTGAAGGGACTGTTTTAGGAACGAAAGAATTTCAATAATGGAATCCTTTTTTACGGTGACTGTCACCTCTCCCCTGAATTCGACGACATCAATTATTGAAGCGGCGAATTTTTCCTTCAACTTCAGAACTGCACGATTGTTTTCTGCCATGATATCCAACCCTTTTGTGGGATTTTTGAGTTTTTGAGTAAGCAAATAATTTAAAAATCAGGCGGCTTCTGGAATGTAGCGTTCCCCCAAACCAATCGTAGAACCGAATGAGTTACGCTCCGTCATAATTTTATCCTGCAGTTTCATCAAACCGAACAGCAGAGCTTCAGGGCGAGGTGGACAGCCTGGAATATAAACATCAACCGGTAGAGCCTCATCAATACCCTGCACAACACTATAGGTATCGAAAACTCCACCTGAACAGGCACAAGCACCCATAGCAATAACCCACTTCGGCTCAGGCATCTGCTCATAGACAGTTTTGATAACTGGCAACATTTTCTTGGTAACCGTTCCAGCAATGATTATGCAGTCTGACTGACGTGGCGACGCCCTGAAGATGATTCCGAAGCGATCCAAGTCATTGTGGGATGCGCCGGTTGCCATCATTTCGATAGCACAGCAGGCCAGTCCAAAGGTCATCGGCCAGATGGATGACTTTCTGGACCAGTTAACCAATAGATCCAGTGACGTGGTGATAACGTTATCGCCAAGCGGATTGTCTACTCCCATTCCAGCGCTCCTTTTTTCCATACGTAAATATATCCGACAAAAAGAATGACAATAAAAAGACCCATCTCAACCAGCCCGAAAACGCCAAGTTTCTTGTATAGAATGGCCCATGGGTAAAGAAACACTGCCTCGATATCGAACAAAATAAACAGAACTGCGATCATATAGAACTTGATCGAGTAGCGCTCGCGAGCGGTGCCAACAGGTTCACAACCGCTTTCGTACGGCTGAAGCTTCACTTTAGATGACTTTTTCTGGCCAATCAAAGAGGAAAAAACCAGTGAACATAGCCCAAACAAGAGAGCTACAACGACTAGAAGTAAAATTGGCAGGTATGCACCAAGCATTAAAATCCTCCTTACTACGAACGGTATACTGTATACAAACGTTGCGTTTAATAGGTCATTTGATTTTCTTTGTCAACAGTTTTTTTGCTTGCGATAAATTTGTATACAATATCTTTATTTTACAATTAGTAAATAATATTAAACCTTTACCATTGACATGTTCGGATATTGTATGATAGTTAGTTCGTCCTGGCAGTCATATTATTTTCATTTTATCGCGAGGCACACATGAATCACGAACGATCCAGTTCTCTTTTTCAGCAGGCAAAAGCAGTTATTCCTGGCGGTGTAAACAGTCCGGTTCGCGCATTCAAGTCAGTTGGCGCAGATCCGCTATTCATCAAAAAGGCTTCCGGATGCCATATTTTTGATGAAGATGGCAATAATTATATCGATTATGTAGGTTCGTGGGGACCAATGATTGTCGGCCATTGCCACCCTGATGTAATCAAGGCAGTTCAGGACACAATGGCGAGTGGAGCAAGCTTTGGCGCACCAACTGAGCGCGAAACAATTCTGGCAAACATGGTTATTGATGCCGTACCTTCCATTGAAATGGTACGCATGGTAAGCTCCGGCACTGAAGCAACTATGAGTGCAATTCGCCTTGCACGCGGCTATACGTCTCGCGACAAGATCATTAAATTCTCAGGCTGTTATCACGGTCATTCTGATGCCCTGCTGGTAAAAGCCGGGTCAGGCGCAGCAACCTTTGGAGTACCTGATTCGCCAGGAGTACCCGCTGACTTTGCTAAACACACACTAACTGCGGAATTCAATTCAATAGAATCAGTTAAAACCCTGGTAGCCAACAATAAAGATGCCATCGCCTGCATTATTGTCGAGCCGGTAGCTGGAAATATGGGTACAGTGCCACCAAAAGAAGGCTTTTTGGAAGGATTGCGAGAAATATGCACGAACGAAGGTATAATACTGATTTTTGATGAAGTAATGTCAGGTTTTCGTGTGGCTTTTGGCGGTGTACAAGAGCTTTATGGTGTTACTCCCGACATGACAACTCTTGGTAAAATAATCGGCGGAGGCCTCCCAGTTGGTGCTTTTGGCGGCAAGCGGGAAATCATGGAAAAACTTTCCCCTTCGGGTGGAATCTATCAAGCTGGCACTTTATCTGGCAACCCACTTGCAATGTCTGCCGGCATCGCTACATTGAATATTCTCAAACAGCCTGGATTCTATAATGCTCTTGAAGAAAAGAGCCGAGTCGTTTCTGAAGGAATTGCAAAGGCAGCAAAAAGCGCCGGTTACCCGATTTATTCGACACGAGTGGGTAGCATGTTCTGCGCCTTTTTCACCAAGAATGAGGTTTTTGACTGGCCATCAGCCTCTCAATGCGATACCAAGGCTTTTGCAAAATATTTCCTCGGTATGCTTGATGAAGGAATTTATCTTGCGCCATCTCAATTTGAAACTGCCTTCGTCTCAGCTGCCCACTCCGATGCCGATATAGAACGCACAATTGAAGCATCTGCGAAATGCTTCAAAATGATTGCGTAAATTGTACTCATTTATAATTGACATACCAGATCTTCATGTGGTAGGAAATAGCGGTTTTGTGCTGATGGTTTTCCATGAGTAGTACTCAGCGTCAGCTTTTTCAAAACCTTGCAATGGTTTCCAGTATGGGCATTTCAGTCGTGCTGGCAATTGCAATTGGCGTCTGGTTCGGCTTGACGCTGGATCGCTGGTTTGGCACAAAACCTTGGTTCTTTTATATTTTTCTCTTTATTGGGATTGCCGCCGGTTTCAAGAATGTTTATGTAATCGCTGGCAGGGAGATCCGTAAAAGTGATGATAACAATCAATGAGGACAACCTCTTTGCTGTCATCATTAAGGGTAGTCTTGGACTGCTTGTTTTTTTGACGATTACCGGCTGGGCTCTGTTTTCAGAAAAAATGGCTTTAGGCGCTATGGCAGGCGGCTGCCTCGCAATAATAAATTTTTTCTGGATTCGTAACGTCCTCCAACGAGTTCTTGGTCAGTTGCCCGCTAAGGCAACTATGTACGCTCAGTTCAGATATATTGCACGCTTGACCGTGACCGGAGTGGCGATTTATTTTATAATTATTTCCGGCTGGTTTTCAATAGCCGGACTTTTTGTAGGACTATCTGTAATAGTACTCAACATAATCGCACTTTCATTATACAGCGCACTTCGCGCAGGAGGTTAGCTCCATGGTTCATCCGTTACTTTTTCTTGAGTTCTTCCGCAAATTGCTCGCTCCACTTCATATACCTGCTGCAAGCGCGGATGCAATTGCCTACACTTGGCTGATTATAGTGCTATTGCTTGTTCTTTCTTTAATGGCAACATCAGCACTCAAGTCGATCCCAAGCGGAATGCAGAACTTCATGGAAACAGTTATTGGCGGAATTGAAGGCATGATAGTTGATACAATGGGAGAACATGGTCGGCCTTTCTTCCCGCTGATTGCAACACTTGCCATATTTGTACTTGTGTCGAATCTCATTGGACTTATTCCAGGTTTTTTCCCGCCTACTGCAAATATAAATACGACAGCAGCCTGCGCTGTAATAGTATTTGTAGCAACACACATCGTTGGACTAAAGCACCACGGCCTTGGCTACATAAAGCACTTTCTAGGACCTATCGCCTGGTTGGCACCAGTCATGTTTTTCATTGAAGTTATCGGGCACATGAGCCGTCCGGTTTCCCTGACTCTGCGTCTGTTCGGCAACATGAACGGGCACGAACTCGTTTTGATGATCTTCTTTGGCCTTGCACCCTTCCTAGTGCCGCTGCCGATGATGCTGATGGGTGTTCTCGTTTCCTTCATTCAGGCGTTCGTATTTATGCTCCTTGCAATGATTTATATTCAAGGTTCACTTGATCACGCACATTAGTAACTTATCCCGCGTGACGGGCTAATTCAAATTCCAAAATCCTATACCGTTTAGGATATTAAACCAAAAGAAGAGAGGAGAAGTAAAGATGAGCTTTTTCACGATGTGCGTTCTGGCAGCTGGTATTGGTATGGCACTTGGTACACTTGGTACTGGCATTGGCCAGGGTATGGCAGTTGCACGCGCCGTTGAAGGCGTTTCCCGTAACCCAGGTGCTTCCGGCAAAATCCTGACCACCATGATGATCGGCCTTGCCATGATCGAGTCCCTTGCAATCTATGCACTGGTTGTCTGCCTGATCATCCTGTTCGCCAACCCTTACAAAGATATCGCTATTAAACTTGCTGAAACTGTTGCCAAGTAATTTCTGTCTCTTTGCTGGTAAAACGAAGAAAGGGCATCCAAGATTGTGGGTGCCCTTTCTTCGTTTCATATCTTGAAAGAACTATTCCTCTTCCATGAGCACGCCTTCAACCTCGTTGGATTCCATACTTTCTGCAATTTCTCCAGTTGAAAAAATCACCAAAGCCCTTACTGAATAACGATATTTAACGCCACGCTCAAGAGTTGAATCGATAAATTCATTACCTTTGAGCACCTCCTTGTTAAGAGGCTGAAAAGACTTGCTGCCTGTTACTGAGGAACGATAAATATTGAATCCAGACAGGGTTCCGGAATAAAATGATGACGGATTAATATTAAGCTTAACTTCGGTAGAAAGCGACTCTACTGTCAAGAGAGGCGCTGAAATTGCTTCAACCACGCGAACGTCAGATGTAGTGAAGATAGCACCTTCCAACCCATCAGCAGTAAATGAAGAAACGCTGTATGAATAGGATTTCCCTCCTTTAACATCACCGTCAATCAGAATCAGTCGATTTCCAAAGCGTTGTGTATTTGTCTGTAGATGGTCAAGATAGATTGTCTGAAAATCAGTGTAATCGGCAGTGCAGAATCTACATATATCATTCTGACCACTTTCTGCCGTTCGACGATTAATTTTTACACCGGACAAACCATGCAGCGAGCGACCGCCTCGATCTTTATCGGGAAGCGTGAATTGCAGCTTTCCGGCAGAGCCACTTTGCTGAATTGAAACGACTGAAGGGGAAGCAGGAACAAGCATATCTGGATAGACAAGCGCACCTTTCCTTCCACAAGCAGCTGCAAGCAGCGAAACTGCGACAATCATTCCCGAACGACCAATTTGAGACATTACTTAACCTCAGAAGGCAAGACAGCATCCAATTTAATTTCAAATACTCCGGCAGGTGATGAGAAACGAACTTTGGATGCGTGAATATCGGTAATTGTCGCCCCGGAGACGATTGAACCTTCCTTATATAGAAAACCGTTTATTACAGCCCTACGCTCAGAATGTTCGTCCTGCCATGCAATCCCGGACAACTTTATGTCAGCAGGTGCCTGAATAACTGCAGGAGAATGTTGCACAATAATTGACTGGGGAACTACTGGCTGCAGTCTGGTTTGTCTATCCGTGCTACCAACAACAATACCGTTATTCTTAGGCACCGTGGCAGGCACCTGCGGCGGAAGTTGAACCTGTTGGGGACGTACAGAAACAGGCGTAGATAATGTTGCCGGAACCGGTACAGGAGTCGGCAACTGAGTAATCGTTTTAGTTGTTGGTACTGGAATTGGCAAAGTCATCTTTTTGCCGCTCCCATGAAGTGCAAACCAGGTAACCGCACAAGCAACAAGCGATACAATCACCACTACGACCAAAATCTTCCACACCCCTCTTTTGGCAACAGGCTTACTGCGTTCGTGAAAGAGATCTCCGGAAATATTGACTTTGCCGGAAGGCTGATTTTTTCTGTTTTTTTCAAGCTCTGTTTTTTTAAGAGCATCAAGAATATAACTCATTATTCAGATCACTTTCCGGCAAACAACCACCGAGTAATACGACACCAAAGTCCTTCCCTTTCATCGTCTGGTTGCAACTCTTTTATAACTTCCAGGACGATGGAAGATGAAACAGTCTGAATTTCGTCTGTCCACGCCATTACCAACGCCTGTTCACATACCACATTAATCAGACGTGGAGTTCCTCTCGAAAATTTATAAATCCGTCTGATTGCCCCGCGTGAAAAAATGTTCGGTATCCGGTTCCCGGATATTTTAATTCGGTGTTTAATATATTCAATTGTATCATCCAGACTCATTGACGTAAGCCTGCAACGCACCGTTATGCGCTGATTCAACTGACGCAGGTCATGCCTCTGCAGAATTTCATTCAGTTCCGGCTGCCCGGCCAGAATTATCTGAATCAGTTTATCTGTTTCTGTTTCCAGATTGGAAATTAAGCGGACCTGCTCCAGGACTTCAGGCTCAAGGTTTTGTGCCTCATCGATGACCAGAACAACTGTTCGCCCTGCGCTGTTCTCCTCAATAAGAAAACTGTTTAACGCTTCAATATAGCCGGACCTGTTTTTTTCAACGGTTTCAACACCATACTCACGACAAATACCAGCCAACAACTGTTCAGCTGAAATGCATGGATTAAAAATGAGGGCGCTTTTATATTTTTCAGGATCAAGCTGTGTCAACAAGGTACGAAGCATCGTAGTCTTACCGGTTCCAACTTCACCCGTTAGAGCAATGAAACCGGCATGACTGTCAACGCCATACAGTAAACGGGCATACGCCTCACGGTGAATACTGCTTAGAAACACAAAGTGGGGATTAGGTGTAATCGTAAATGGCTTCTCTAAAAAGCCGAAGAAATCACAATACATCGTAAATCAGTTTCCTGCCCGCACGTTCTGAATCTCGTTCCAAACACGCTCACGAGCCGTTCCGCCAGTTATATTGCGTGCATTAACGCTAGCCTCAACGGTAATACACGCAAAAATATCGTTATCTATCTTATGAGAAAAAAGCTGCCACTCTGCCAGCGAGAGTTCAACAATATCCATGTCGTTTTCGATGCAGTAGGCAACCGCTTTGCCAACCACCTCATGAGCGTCTCGGAACGGCAGCCCCTTGCGCACCAGATAATCAGCAACGTCAGTAGCGGTGGAGAACCCTTGCCCTGCTGCTCTGCGCATACTTTCGGTATTGACCCGCATTTCACGAATCATATCTCCAAAAATCTTGAGACTACCCTTGACCGTATCAATCGTATCAAAGAGCGGTTCCTTATCTTCCTGCATATCCTTGTTGTAGGCGAGCGGAAGAGCCTTCATTGTTGTCAGCAATGCCATAAGGTTGCCGTAAACCCGTCCTGTTTTGCCTCTCACCAGTTCAGGAACATCCGGATTCTTCTTCTGCGGCATGATTGAAGAACCGGTGCAGAAACCGTCCGACAACTCAATAAATTGAAAGGCGCTTGTTGACCAGATGATAAGTTCTTCCGAAAATCGTGACAGATGCATCATAATTATCGAGGCATCGGATAAAAACTCCAGGGCAAAATCACGGTCTGAAACCGAGTCAAGAGAATTACGGGTGACAGATGGAAAATCCAACTGCTCGGCAACATATTCACGGTCAATCGGAAAAGTCGTCCCGGCAAGCGCGCCGGCACCAAGAGGAAGCACATTCACCCTCTTGAGACAATCATCCAGCCGACCCTTGTCGCGCTTAAACATCTCAACGTATGCCATAAGGTGATGAGCAAATAGAATCGGCTGGGCAGTCTGCAGATGCGTAAAGCCAGGCATCAATGTATCCAGATTAGCTTCCGCCTGAGTCAGCAGGGCATCGATTAAGAGGTCGAGGTAAGTGGTTATATCAACAATTTCATCCCGCAGATAGAGCCTGATATCCAGCGCAACCTGATCGTTACGTGAACGACCAGTGTGCAGGCGCTTCCCAGCTTCACCGATAGCTGAGGAGAGGCGTGACTCGATGTTCATATGGATATCTTCGAGGCTGATGGAAAAATCGAACTCTCCTGCCTCGATCTGCTCCAGAATCTTATGCAGACCATGGACAATCTGCTCAACATCTGCAAGCGGGATAATCCCCTGCTTGCCAAGCATACGGGCATGAGCTACGGAACCGCGTATATCCTGATGGTACAGGCGTTTATCGAAATCGATGGATGCTGTGAACTCCTCGACGAATTTGTCAGTTGGCTGGGTGAAGCGACCGCCCCACAATTTATCTTTTGACATTGAGTAGTTTCCTCTTTTTTGTATTTATGAATAAGTTGTGTACTATAATCTAATTAAAGTTAAATTCAAAGCGGAGACAGAATCACAACGCTATAAGTCAGGTGCAAATTGGAAAATGCCTGAAATGCTAATGTTTTTATGATTCAAAGCACTTCTTAGATACATTTTTATCTCTATTCTCATTGCCCCACAACAAACCAGCATCCCTTTCCCGTCCCAATTCCTTCAATGCAACCATCGCCTTTGAACGCTCTGCCGGTAAATGCCAAAGTAAAAGGGATTTTTGCAACCCTTTTTCACGATCAGTAACTGCCGAATACACCGACTTTCCACTCATCGGATCAAGTCCGCTGTAAAACATACAGGAGGCGATTGTTCCGGGAGTAGGAGTAAAATCCTGAACCTGCTCAACTTTTATCCCCATTTTTTTTAGCGCAACTGCCAGTTCAAACATATCATCCAATGTACATCCCGGGTGTCCTGAAATCAGATATGGCACAATGTATTGGCGTTTGCCGATACGATAACTCTGCTCCCTGAACCTGGCACAAAAAGATTCGAATAATTTTCTACCAGGTTTTCGCATAATATCTGTTACATGATCGACAAGATGCTCCGGGGCAATTTTTAGCCGGCCGCTGACATGATGCGCTGTCAACTCACTGAAATAACTATTTTGCTTTTCCAGCAAATCATACCTAACACCCGATGAAACAGCAGAATGCTTAACTCCGGACAGTGAGCGAACTTCGCGCAAGAGGGATACTGCTGATTTGTCACTGGTGTTCAGATTTGGACAGATCGCAGGAAAAAGACAACTCTCACGCTGGCAAGCCTTCATCGCCACAGTATTAGCGCAATTCAGACCGTACATGTTGGCAGTAGGACCGCCAATGTCGCTGATACTTCCCTTAAACCATGCTTTGCGGGTTAGAGACGTAACTTCGGCGAGAATTGAGCTTTTGCTACGGGACTGGATGATTTTCCCTTGATGCATGGTTATTGCACAAAACGCACAGCCGCCAAAACATCCACGATGACTTGTTATCGACGTTTTGATCTGTTCCCATGCTGTAATTGGTTCACTGTATGAAGGATGGGGACTTTTTTCAAAAGGCAACGCATAAACAGCGTCAATTTCGGGTTCTTCAAGTGGTAGAGATGGTGGATTGCAAATCAGCATTCTATTGCCGTGTTTCTGCACAATCGCTCTTCCGGAGAAGGGGTTCTGTTCGAGATATTCCAGACGGAAGGCTTCAGCAAAATTCTCTTTTGAGGTTGATATTTCCTCAAAGGAGGGAACTGTCAAAGCAGGACCAATACCTATAGTAGCAGCATTGTAAGCGGTTCCTCGTACATCGCGGATATTGCCTATTAGCTCCCCATTCCTCATCCGTTCTGCAACTTCCAGAATTGCGCGTTCGGCCATTCCATAAATCAATAGATCAGCCTTAGCATCAAACAGAATGGAGCGGCGAACTTTGTTTTCCCAAAAATCATAGTGAGCAAAACGACGGAGCGATGCTTCAATACCACCAATTATCACCGGAAGGTCCTTGAAGGCCTCCTTCAGGCGAGAGGTGTAAACCATTGTAGCTCGATTGGGACGCGCACCGCGTCGGTTACCAGGCGAATAGGCATCATCGTGGCGAAGCTTACGGGCTGGTGTGTAATGTGCTACCATTGAATCCATTGCACCGGCAGAAACGGCAAAAAAAAGTTTAGGGCGGCCAAGCGTCATAAAGGCCTCTTTTGAACGCCAATCCGGTTGAGCGATGATACCGACCCTGAATCCGTGAGATTCCAGCAAACGGGCCAACAGCGGCACACCAAATGCTGGATGATCGATATAGGCATCACCGCTGACAAAGATTACATCTAAGCCTGTCCAGCCACGTTTGATGACCTCTTTATGATTTGTGGGAATATAGGACATATTGTCAAGGAAAGACCGGCAAACCTTCCAGTCCCATTGTTTCAGGAAATCCGCAGATGATGTTCATATTCTGTACGGCCTGACCCGAAGCGCCTTTAACCAGATTGTCAATCGCAGACACAATAATGATTCTACCGGTTCTGGCATCAACCAGTGGTGCAATATCGCAAAAATTGGAGCCCCGTACAAATGCAGTGGAAGGGAGGTTGCCTTTAGTAAGAATTCGGACGAAAGGCTCGCCACCATAGAACTCCTTATAAAGCTTTACTATTTTCTCAGTTGTGATTGCTTTATTAGCTGTCGCGTAAATAGTCGAAAGGATGCCCCTGTCCATCGGAACAAGATGCGGCGAAAAAGTAACTTTAAGCTGTTTACCTGCAAGCAAAGAAAGCTCCTGCTCAATCTCGGGAGTATGTCTGTGAACTCCGCCGACTCCGTAGGCTTTATACCCCTCATTTACTTCACAATACAGACTGTCAACCTTCGCGGCACGACCTGCACCTGTAACACCTGAAGCAGAATCGGCAATGATGCTGGAAATATCGATCAATCCTTTTTTGAGCAGTGGTGCCAGCCCGAGGATAATGCTTGTAGGATAGCAACCAGGATTAGCCACCAGTTTTGCACCTTTTATTTTTGCGCGCCTTATTTCTGGTAAGCCATAAACCGACTTCTTCAGGTTTGCCGGATTGAGGTGAGGTTCATACCACTCCCCGTAGACTGCGGGATCAGAAAGTCGGTAATCGGCTGACAGATCAATAACCTTTTTGCCCAGTTTGAGGAAGGTAGGTACAACTTCCATAGCTGCCTTGTGGGGAAGGGCAGTAAAAATTATATCTGCCTTTTCTGCTATTCGCACGGGCTCCATATTTTCAAGCAGAATTTCACAACGCCCTCGCAATGTAGGAAATACCTCCGAAATACGCTTTCCCGCACTCTGCTCGGAAGTAAGGCAGGTCAGCATAGCCTCCGGGTGGCAATGAAGAATGCGGATCAGTTCAAGTCCCGTATAACCACTTGCGCCTACAATGGCAACTTTAAGCATTTTGTCTCTCCTCTACAAGGATGTTTGTAATGCCGTCTAGATCGGCAATCGTGCGAGCTACTTTTTGAATAGCATAATGTTATCTTAGTTTTCTCCAGAGTGCAGTTGAGGAGATCATCAGCGTCACCGTGCCGTCAATATATCGGTATCATTATTAAGTATGGCGTCTTAAAGTGTCATTATTTGTGGGATGTCTTTTAAGCCCCAATCATCTAGCGGAGCAATTACTGTGATTTTCTCTTTCTTGGAATTCTGAAACGTCATGGAGGAACAGTGCAACATCATCCGATCTGCAGCACTGCCGCCGTATGTAGGATCTCCTGAAATCGGAAACCCTACAGAAGCAAGATGAACTCTTATCTGGTGAGTTCTGCCAGTTAAGGGCTTTGCCTCAATAAGTGAAAATTTCCGATCTGTTGCCACTAATTTAAAATCAGTTATCGCCTGCTTGCCCTCTTCTACGATCCCGTAGCGGGCCGAACCAACCTTGCCAATCGGCGCATCCACAACCCAATTTTCCTTATCAGGGGTTCCGTTCACCAAAGCCAGATACCTCTTTTCAACCAAACCGTCCTGAAACTGTTTGGAGAGCCAGGCAGCGGCAGGTTTGTTTTTCGGGAAGAGCATGGCTCCGGAAGTACCGCGATCGAGACGGTGAACAACTCTGGCAGGTTCGTTGCTCCCTTGCGATTTGAAATATTCTGAAACCCAATACTCAAGCGTGCCTTTGAGTTGATATGGGGTGCGCTGGCTATTGATTCCTGCCGGTTTATTGACGGCAATCAACTCCTTATCCTCATATAACAGTGCTTCCGGTGGCAGTCGCAATTCCTCAAAGCGTCCCGTTTCCATTACACCGATTTCGATGACATCGCCAGTCTTGACATACCGCGATGCGACTCTGACCAGTGCAATATTAACAGTACATCCACCACGGTCGATGACGCGTCGCGCTTCAGACTTGCTAACCCCGGAACAGAGAACTGCTATAGCTTCATCCAGACGAAGATGGTTTTGTTCTTGCCCAACCGTTTTCCTAATTATCATGTTTTCGTAGTACCCTTTTTGCCAATATATTACAAATAAAATCCCTGTGGCGGATACCCTGTAATTCTGCTACTCTCTGAAACTATGACTTATTATAATGGCTTTCCCATACAGATTTTGCGCGGCCCGGTGCCGCTTTCCCATCTGCTTCTGCAAAATTTTGTGAGGGATGGATATTCTGCTGTTGATGCGACCTGTGGCAATGGACATGACACCCTCCTGCTTGCTCAACTGGTGGGAGCAGGCGGTCATGTATGGGCTTTTGATATTCAGCAGCAGGCAATAAATGCGACCGGAGACAGGTTGGCAGAAGAGTCTCTGACTAATCGCGCGACACTTATCCAGAGGGGGCACGAAGAGTTAGCACGTTATGTTACCTCACCTGTTCAGACGGTGTTGTTCAACCTCGGCTATCTTCCCGGAGGTGATCGGAGCATAATTACCCTCCCGGATACAACAGTCATCGCACTGAAGCAATCTCTTGAACTGCTGATGCCGAATGGGATTGTTATTGTTACCATTTATCCTGGGCACAATGGAGGTAACGAAGAACAGTCTGCCGTAGAAAACTGGGCAACCATGCTTGACCCTCGGGAATTTCAATGCTGGCGCATGAACCAGATCAACGTAAGCACTTCGGCTCCCTACATGATTCTCGTACAAAAAACATCTTGATATGCTGCAAACCCTACTTCCATTTATAATTATCCTTCCTTCTGCGGCATATTCTATTATCTCCTTGTTCTCTGCACTGAAATTTTTCAATAAACCTTCGCAACATCATCAACGGACTATTTCACCCGGAGTTTCAATTTTGAAGCCGGTAAAAGGTATGGACGAGGATAGCTACGATAATTTTGCCTCATTCTGCTGTCAACAATATTCCGGAAACGTGCAGCTTATTTTTGCTGTTGCATCAGCAGACGACCCGGTTATTCCGGTTATCGAGCAACTTATCAGTGATTTTTCCAATCATGATATATCGCTTGTAATAAACCCCGCAATACATGGCCCGAACTATAAGGTTTCAAATCTAGTCAATGCTTTGCCGGAAGCCAGGCATGATATAATAGTAGTCAGCGACAGCGACATCAGCGTGGAGGAGGATTACCTGCTGTCGGTAACGGCTCATTTTGCTGATCAGCTTGTCGGCCTAGTAACCTCACTTTATCGTACTTCCGAAGTCCATGGAATTGCAACTGCTCTCGAAGCTATTGGCTTTACTTCTGAAATGATTCCGAATGTCATAGTGGCCCAGAAACTTGAAGGACTTACGTTTGCTCTCGGCGCATCCATGGCCGTCAGGAGGGAGGCGCTTGCCGCGATTGGTGGCTTTGAGGCTTTGGCAGGTTATCTGGCAGATGATTACCAACTGGGCAACAAGATCCATCGCGCAGGCTGGAAAATTGCTCTTGATAACGCTTTTGTCGAAAGCGTCATTAAACGTGAAAGCCTTATGTCTGTACTTTCAAGGCAGCTGCGCTGGTCTAGAACAATGAGAGTCAGTCGTCCCGGAGGTTATCTGGCCTCCGGAATTACGCTCCCGTTTCCGGCAGCTTTGCTGGCAACATTACTGGCTAAGCCGCTTTGGATTGGTTTGACTGCGCTGACGCTGTTGTATGCTGTGCGCTTGACTGTCAACACCATCTACAGCCGCTATTTTGTGAAGGATGAGCTGCTGCCACGCTGGCTTTGGCTACTCCCGTTGCGCGATATGCTGTCATTTTTTGCATGGGCTTTCTCATTTATGGGGAATCGGGTGGAATGGCGGGGAAGTCGATTTATTCTGAAATCCGGAGGAAAAATTGAGGAACTGGTCTGATGTGTATTTTTTACAGATCGGGCAATGAAAATCCAATTTCAGTGCTAACAAATGCACTCGTGCCGCTCCTGCCCAGAGTCGTCACTACACGGAGAGGAACCAGATGGACAAAGGATGATTTCATTGGCAGAATATCAATTCCAAATACTGCATTGTAACCTGACTGACGCTCATATTTAACAACGCCACCTCCGGTCCCATCACTTTCAAGCGCCCCAATATTTTGCGTTATCCGGGATAATCCCAAAATGTACGAAACCTTTATAAAATCTCCAACAAGCCTGAAATCTTTATTGCTTTTAGCAGAAGTCACTTCAGGGTTATCCGCACCCGAACCTGACAGTGCAGCATCCTTTGAATTGAATTTAATTCCAGCAAGGTAAATGTCTTTACTGGCGTCCCCTACGGCTAGTTTTTCCGCAAATATTGAGGCGTTTTTTTGAAATCCAAAATTAACACCAAATCCGAATTTGCTACTTGAAGAACCTCTCCCCACTACACTTTCCTCTTTTTTTGCATCAAGAGAATTATAGGCTATTGAACTTGTAGCAAATGTAAAAGGAGTATAAATACTCAGCGACTTATCACCAGCATAAAGAGTCTGCGAGAAGATGGTCAGGATTAGGGACAACAATACAATGGCAAATCGTTTATAAATCATATCATAACCACTTTCATTTTCGGCCTTTGGGGAAGGCAAGTTCTCTGCTATTCCAATGGAAACTGCATGACAAGACCGATGCTATTTCCCGTTGAAACACCAGAAACTCCATCGGAACGATTTTGAGTCTGAGGATTGTAATTAACCATTATGGTTGATTGAATGCCAAACAATTTTTCAATGCCCAGACTGAGAACCCCT
>CAJBRY010000178.1 GCA_903958085.1 uncultured Geobacteraceae bacterium | reverse complement strand
TGTATTCTGTGTTGACGTCGTTTGTGACTCAACTCGCTGTTGCTGATCTGTCGGCAAAGATACAGTGCCCAGATATGTAGGATTTATTGCTGTTCTGGCAGGAATGTTCTGAGTAGACTGGTTTGACTGGCTTGATTGAACAATATTCGACGAAGTGATGGTTGAAGGCTCGATGGATGATGAATTAAAATCTGATACTGTTAATCTTCCTCCATCTGGTAGTGGTGCAGTTTTACTGTCAATCATGCTGCTGGAAACAGAAATTGTGCCAGATCCCGTGTGGGTAGCAAAGCTGATTGTAGCTAACTGACCACTGCCTGAAAACGCTGATGATTTGAGAATAGCAATTCTAATTGTGTCCGAAGTAAAATTTGGATTGGCTGCAAACATTCCCCCGGAAGTGAGGCTACCTTGATCAATCTTTGGCGAGGAAAGCGAAGAACTATCATAGGTTATGTTCAGAGAAATTGCAGCAACACCATCCATGCTGTTGCCATTTATTACAAATTTTCCATTCCCGGAAGGGGTGACAGAGATTGAAGCTGAAAAAGCATACGATGAAGAAAACACAGAAATACATAACAGTAGCGCCATTAATAAACGTTTTGCTGTGACCATGATGGAAATAATCCCCCTGTTCATAGTTGAAAAAATTGCATTTTCATACTCAGATGAGCATGGACTTATGTACCGTATCTGTCATTGCAGTAATCAAAATAGGACCAAACCTCTCTCAGCAATCTCAACCGCTCTCATAACAGCCATTCCCTTGTTGACCGTTTCCTGCCACTCGGATGCCGGATCAGAATCTGCTACAATACCGGCACCAGCCTGCAGGTGAATCTTTCCGTCTTTTATGACCAGGGTGCGAATGGCAATTGCAAGATCCATGTTTCCGGAAAACGAGAAGTATCCCACAGCGCCACCGTAGATTTCACGTCGTACAGGTTCTAATTCATCAATAATCTGCATTGCGCGGATTTTTGGGGCTCCAGATAACGTTCCGGCAGGAAACGTTGCTCTAACAAGATCAAATGCATCTCGACCAGCCAATAGTTGACCTTTGACGTTTGAAACAATGTGCATTACATGAGAATAGCGTTCAATTACCATTAGTTCAGAAACTGTGACTGAACCGGTAGCACAAACTCGTCCAAGATCGTTTCTACCCAAGTCTACCAGCATTACATGTTCAGCGCGCTCTTTTGGGTCAGCCAAAAGTTCTTCTGCAAGTCTTGCATCGTCATCAGCATCAACTCCTCTAGGTCGGGTTCCGGCAATCGGTCGCAATTCAACGCGATCACCTTCCTTGCGTACCATAACTTCAGGCGACGCACCGGCTATAACTGTGTCGTCAAGTCGCAGGAAAAACATGTATGGCGATGGGTTGAGAGTTCTAAGCACTCTGTATATATCAAACGGGTCAGCAGTAAGATCACCGCTGAAGCGCTGCGAAAGGACAACCTGAATTATGTCGCCAGATTTTACATATTCTTTGGCCTTTTCAACGCTCTTTTCAAAGGAATCACGGGACATATTTGAAGAGAACTGAACCGTTTTTTTTGCGTTGGATTCAAATGACGGCTGGATGGGAGCACGAAGCTTATCTATAATGGCTTCGATTTTTCTTGTTGCAATCGAATAAGCCTCTGAAACTGACACATCTGTGGTAATGTGTGCATTGGAAACCACTTTTATTTTTTGTTGCATAGTATCGAAAATTACGATGGTATCTGTAATAAGAAAATATGATTCATATGAGTCAAGCAGTGCCTTTTTTTCTGTTGTTAATGATTCGAAATGGCGAATCATATCGTACCCCAGATACCCAACAGCACCACCAAAAAAACGTGGGAGTCCGTCAACTTGAACCGGAATATACTTTGCCAGAAGTTCCTTCACGCATAGAAGTGGATCAGGCGATTCCTGCTGAACCGTTATTCCGTCAGAAATGGTTTCTATAAGATTGCCCTTCGAACGAATAATCACGGAAGGTGATGAACCAAGGAAACTGTAACGCCCCCACTTTTCACCACCTTCAATACTCTCAAGAAGATATGAAAACTGCATATCATCTAGTTTTCTAAAAGCTGAAACCGGAGTATCCATATCGGCCATTATTTCTCTGTAGACCGGAATCAGGTTACCTTTTTCAACAAGAGAATGAAATGTATCGAGTGACGGAAAAAACATTTAGATACCTCAAGGCAAAATATGAGTCGGAAGCTAACACAGGCAATCTGGCTAGTCAAGTTTGGTAAGTTCAAATTTTTCTTGATGAATAGATAAATAATTTAAAATTTGAAAGGGAACTTTTATTTTGAAAAAACCATGATACAATGGAAAAATATATGAGAGACGAAAGGCGACCATTTTATGCAACAGAGTAACATTCTTCTGGAAAGCGACACTAATGAACTGGAAATAGTTGAGTTCAGAATAGATGAAATGGATTGGCATGGTAACATTGTTCCTTGTTTCTATGGTGTAAATGTAGCTAAGGTTCGAGAAATCATCAGACTTCCCCAAATGTCCAGAGTTGTTAATGCTAAACCTGGCGTAGAGGGCATGATTAAACTTCGTGACAAAGTAATAACTATTATCAACCTCGCTACTGTTCTGAATAAATCAACAGGAGATCTGGTTGCAGATCGGGTTGTAGTCCTTGAGTTCAACAACCTTATGGTGGGAGTCCTCGTTCATTCTGTTTCAAGAATTTATCGAATATCATGGAAGAATGTAGAAGCGCCTGCAGCATCTGTTCACAGTGATGAAGTGACTGGACTCGTAAAAATGGAAGACAGGATTATTCTTGTGCTAGATTTTGAAAAAATTGTTGCCGAACTCTGTTCTGAAAGTGCGCTTAAGCCCTTGGATGCTGAGTTGCTGCTGCGCTCTGAATCAAGTCATGACCGAGAGTCGAGAACGGTCCTTGTGGCAGATGATTCTGTTTTTATTCGCAAAACACTCTGCTCAACTTTACGAGCTGCTGGTTATACGGTTCTTGAGGCTGAAAATGGTGCCGAGGCATGGAAGATAATACAACTGACCATGCAAAAAGTGGAGAAGGACGGTGGTGCATTCAAGGATCATATTCAAATGATGATTACTGATGTTGAAATGCCACAGATGGACGGATTGCACCTTACTTCGCTTGTACGCAAGGAAGAATCACTGAAAAATCTGCCTGTTGCAATTTTTTCGTCACTTGCTTCAGAAGACAATAAGCGTAAATGGATTGGCTTAGGTGCAAACTGCATTCTTACAAAGCCGGATTTGCCTAGACTTGTAAATGTAGTTGATGAACTGACCTCTTGATTCATTCTTGACATTTGAGAACTTTTTGTGGTTAAGTCCTGAACATGTTCACTAAATGCTTCTATATCGCTTTCAGCTTTTACTTTTTGTTCGGCTATTATTTCAGGCCGTCTGCCCGGGTATAGGTGTAAGCTCAGAAGCTATAACGCAAAACCACAAACCGGGCAGACGAAAGTCTCCCCGGTTTTTTTGTTACCAGTCTTAGTTCAGGCGATACGGGGAGGACATAAGGTTCCGGTGTATGTGGGAAAGGATCAGAAAATGATAATAGTAATGAAGGCAGGTGCTGCAAAAAAGGACAAAGATGAAGTTCTCAGACGCATTAAAGAGTTGGGGTATACCTCACACGTAATTCATGGCACAACACGAGATGTAATAGGTGCAATTGGTGATGAACGTGGCAAGGCAGCTCTTCAGGCACTGGAGTCTCTGCATGGAGTGGAGAATGTTGTTCCGATTCTGCAGCCATATAAATTGGCTTCGCTTGAAGTCAAAAAGGAGTCCAGTTCAGTTCGGATCAGCGACAATGTTCTGATAGGTGGTCAGCAAATAGTTGTTATGGCAGGTCCTTGCTCAGTTGAGAGTGAGG
>CAJBRY010000177.1 GCA_903958085.1 uncultured Geobacteraceae bacterium | reverse complement strand
GCTTGTCCTTATAGACTCGCATGCCCACATTTACCTAAAAGACTACGCTGGCGACTTTGAAGCAATGCTTAAGAGAGCTGATGATGCTGGCGTCTCTTCAATAATTGTAGTCGGCACTGATGTTGAATCCAGTCAGGAGTCGGTCAGACTGTCGGAAAAGTACCCACAACTATACGCTGCCGTCGGTATCCATCCTCATGATGCCGGCAGAGTTTCTGAGTCATGTTTTGACGTTATCAAAACACTTGCCACTTCGAGTAATAAAGTTGTAGCAATCGGCGAGATAGGGCTTGACTTCTATCGGGACCGATCCCCCAGAGACATTCAGGAAAATGTTTTTCGTCGTTTCCTACGGATGGCTGCGGAATTAAACAAGCCTGTCATCGTTCACGATCGTGATGCCCACAACCGAGTTATGACTATTCTACAAGAAGAGCCTGCAATAAAAGGGGTTCTGCACTGTTTTTCAGGTGACGCATTTATGGCTCTGAAAGCAGTAGAACTCGGGTTCAAAATTTCAATTCCAGGGACAATATCATTTCCTGGCAATCAGAGTCTAAGAGATGTTGTTGGACGCGTAAGTATTGATCATATGCTTGTAGAAACTGACTGCCCTTATCTCACACCTGTTCCGCATCGCGGCAAGCGTAATGAACCTGCGTATGTAAGATTGACCGCTGAAAAACTTGCTGAGGTAAAAGGTTTGACACTGGAGGACGTTGCTCGCATTTCAACCAAGAATGCCTGCGATCTGTTTGGAATCGGCATATCTAATCAATCGTCTAAAATTGCCTATCAAATAAGAAATTCACTCTATCTGAATATTACTAACCGCTGTTCAAACAGATGTACTTTCTGTCCTAAGTTTGACGATTTTACAGTCAAAGGACACAATCTATTGTTAAATGCTGAACCATCATTTAAAGAAGTAATTGCGGCAATTGGTGAACCGGGATTGGTTGATGAAGTAGTATTTTGCGGTTACGGGGAACCTCTCATTCGCCTTGATCTGGTTAAAGAGGTTGCTATTGTGCTGAAGCAAAAGGGGTACAAGATACGCGTTAATACAGACGGACAGGCGAATCATGTTCATGGGCGCAATATTGTCCCAGAATTGAGAGGCCTAGTAGATTCAATTTCAGTAAGTCTTAATGCACCAGATGCCGAAACATACAGTAGTATATGCAATACTCCCTTTGGCAGTTCTGGTTTTGCAAGCGTTTGCGAATTTATCCGCCTGGCCGTTGTAGATATTCCTAATGTGTCTGCCAGTGCGGTAACACTCCCCGGCATAGATATTCCTGCCTGTCAACGTTTGGCAAAATCACTCGGGGCTGAATTCAGGATACGGGAATACGCAGAAATAGGATAGTTGAATCAAGAATTTTGAAAAGGATTTTTCATATGTGGACTGTTCTAAATTCTAAACGTTACTTATTTTCCTTGTTCTTTTTTATGCTCCTAATCGGAGTGTCTGACGTTATATATGCAACAGATAATGCTAATGTGTACGATATTCCATTACATGAGTTAAACAAGGTCAAAAAGAAGTCTCAAAAGGTTTCTAATAAGAAAAAAGTAAATTTTGAAAAAAAGCAAAAAGAGTTACCGTCTGAAGCTGCCGTTGCGAATGAGGCAGTTGCAAAAACACCCTCTTCATCTGTCATGAAAGAGATTCAAATTAATAAAGAAACAACCCAGCATGCCGTTAAAACAGTATCTGAAGTTGCAAAAGCACCTACTTTACCTATGGGAAATGTAAAAATACATCACACCCCGTTCAGTTTTGTGATTCCTGCCAAACGGACCGTAATTAATGCAGTAATAAGCAGCAACAATGAAGTCAAGGAAGTAAATTGTATTTTTAGAACTTTTGAAGACAGTTTTCAAACCTTGAAAATGGAAAAGGTCTCTGGATCTTTTTTCACTTACTCTGCGACCCTCCCAGTGGCACCTGCAGTCGGGTATTCTCTGAGATATTCGATTATTGCCGTTGATAACTTTGGAAATGTTTTTAACAGCAATGAATATTCTACCCCGGTAGAGTCATACCCTATTACACCAAGCTGGCAAATTGAGGATGTTATCGAAACTAAGCAGTTGTCACCCAACAATGAGACTAAGCTCATTAAAGACTACGCAGTACCTTTAAAGCCGGCAGAGAAATAGATTTCTCAGTAACAAAATTTTAACACCAAATCTTCATCAATTAACAGTCTTAGCCGCATAGCAGTTTACCGAGTGGTCAGGGGGTGTAAAATAAATTGTGTAAATGGCCAGAAGTTCGAGACCCCATAGGAGGAATTACGTGGCCATTACCGAAGGCCTGCTTGACCAACTAATTGCGGATTACAAGAAACCCGAGGATCTGATAGGTGAGAACGTGCTGTTGAAGCAGCTAACCAAACGCCTGTTAGAACTTGCTATGCAGGCCGAGAAGACTGATCATCTTGGCTACACCAAGAATGCTCCATTAATGTTTAATTTTGGAAATGAAAATATAACTTATTTTTACTTTGTGGTCAAAAGATGCCTACCAACCCAGTTCTTGGCAAATTGATAAGCAGTTCTTCCGCAACGTTTGCTCTTGTCGTGTGACCATTGAATAGCATCCCGTTCAATCTCACTGCTCCATGGTATCTGTACATTCCGCATACTGCACTCTTTTTCAACATTCAACTTTACTGCATCTATATATCGATCCTGGGAAAATGCATAAAAAGCAACCCAGATACCGAAGCGGTCCGAAAGAGAAACTTTTTCCTCCATAGCTTCACTCTGCTGCAGTTCTCCTCTGACAAATTTTCCGCCAATATTATCGGAATCATATTCCGGAAGCAGGTGACGCCGATTAGAGGTAACATAAATGAGGACATTTTCAGGTGCAGAATAAACCGAACCATCCAAGGCGCTTTTAAGCATTTTATAACTAAGTTCACCGACTTCAAAAGTCAGGTCATCGCAAAGCAAAATGAAGCGGTACGGCTGATTTTCTACAGCAGTAAATATTTCAGAAAGGTAGATAAGATCCTCTTTCTCAACCTGAATAAAGCGTAAACCATGTGGGGCAAATTCATTCAACAGAGCCTTAACCAGAGACGATTTCCCTGATCCTCGTGACCCCCACAAAAGAGCATTGTTTGCAGGGAGTCCCCTCAAAAACTGGCGTGTGTTGCTAACCATAACCTCTTTCTGTTCTTCAACACCCAGTAGTTCAACCAGAGTTGTAGTATCAGTGACTCTTACTGGTTCAAGATATCCGGAAAACGAATGCCTCCTCCAGTTCGCTGCGTGGCAGTTTTCCCAGTCAATCGGGGCAACAGCCTTTGGAAGAAGCATTTCCACAGAACTCAATACACGTTCAAGTCTGGCTACAACATCTGGTTTCAAATTAAACATATTTATCAACTCTTTCTTTTAGATTATTTTGTCATCTTCAGCGGCTAAACAGCTGTAATGGTTGGTTCTCTGTATACTTCACCAGTTAATAACCTGTCAAATTAAAAAGGTCATATAGGATTCTTCTGTTGCTATTTGCTTTCGTTTTTATATAAAAGAGACTGTCATTATAAATATTGATCCTGTATTCAACGGAGAATATCAATAACTATGAAAATTATAGATTCAATTAAACCGGATAAACAATTTATTTCACTTGAATATTTTCCACCTAAAGCGCGTGAAGACTGGCCTGCTTTCTTTAATACTGTCCAGCGTCTGAGTCAACTTAAGCCGCTTTTTGCATCTGTCACTTATGGCGCAGGCGGAAGTGCCATCGCCGAATCGCTTGAAATAGTAACTAGGCTGCAAAATGAGTTCGGCCTTGAGACAATGGCACACCTAACGTGTCTCGGTTCCACCGTTGAAGAGGTATCTAAATTTCTTGGAGGATTAACTGGGGCAGGAGTCACCAACGTACTAGCTCTGCGCGGTGACCTTCCGCAGGACGGTTCTGTCGAGACACCCCTACCCTCTCCGCTTCAGTATGCTTCAGATCTTGTAAGCCTCATAAGATCTTCATTCCCTTCAATGGGAATAGGGGTTGCGGGGTACCCGGAACTGCATCCCGAGGCTAAAAACCTTGAAGAAGATCTATCATTTTTAAAGCTTAAGCTGGACCACGG
>CAJBRY010000176.1 GCA_903958085.1 uncultured Geobacteraceae bacterium | reverse complement strand
CATAACGCTACAGCCCATTCCCCAAAGGCCCATTGTACTTCCTGATATCTATTATGATTTGAACAAATGGAATCTATTGCCGCAGTATCAGGATTCGCTTATGGTGCTGGTGAAGATCCTCAATGATAACCCGGCCATAACCATTGAACTGGCTGCACACACCGATTCAAGGGCCTCGGATGAATACAATGACGAACTTTCGCAAAAGAGAGCCGAAACGGTGGTGACATTTTTAATTGAGAAGGGGATCAACAAACAGAGGCTGGTTGCCAAAGGATATGGCAAGCGCGTTCCAAGGATTCTTACAACAAATATAACCCGGGATGGATATACGTTTGACCAGGGTACAAAACTGACGGAAGAATATATCCTCTCCCTTTCGGATGTGAAGAAACGGGAGGCGGCATACCAGTTAAACCGCAGGACAGAGTTTTCAGTAATCGGAAAAAATTTCAAATGATATGAAAAAGGTACTATTTCTGAGCATCATGGTCATATGGACCGTTACCGCTCATTCTCAAAGCCAGGTACAACTGACCCAGTATTTTCTGGACGGCACGCTTTACAATCCTGCGTTTGCAGGATCGCAGGAGGCCTTCTGTGCCAATGTATACGGGCGGCAGCAGTGGATGGGTTTGAAAGACGAGAATGGCAATAAGGTCTCGCCCCTGTCGGTGGTCTTCAACATGCACGCCCCCCTATTTGCCATCCACAGCGGGTTGGGGTTGAATGTAGTGTATGATAAGCTTGGCTTTGAGACCAATATCGGGATGAAGCTCAACTACAATTACCGGTTTACCTTTAAGGACGAAACGAAGAGCCTTGGGATAGGCGTGGGAATCTCGATGTTAAGCAAATCGATAGATTATGGTCAGCTCACGGTTGAACAAGCGGAGGACCCGCTGCTCAAGACCAAGCAGAAGGAGTCGGGGATCATCCTCCCGGATATCGATTTTGGTATCCAGTACCAGCAGATCAGGAAGATGTATGTAGGACTTTCAGCCACAAACCTTTTGGAATCTTCGACTGATATTGGCAATGTGAAATACGGGCAAAAGCGGAATTTCTATCTCACCGGCGGATATTATATCAACCTGGCAGCCCAGCGCGGCAAACCCCTGTATCTCATCCCGTCGGTACTGGTCAAATCGGACTTTCTGAATGTTCAGTTCGACATCAATGCCCGGGTTGAATACAACAACCTGTTCTGGGCTGGCTTATCCTGGCGTTACCAGGACGCCGTGGCTGTGATGGCAGGCGTTAACCTGAAGGGATTTAGAATCGGGGCCTCCTACGACTATACGATCGGCAATTTGTCGAAAGTATCCAATGGAAGCGTCGAACTCTTTCTTGGATATTGTTACACCATCAGGCCCAAAGTGATTGTGAAGAGCTTGTTTAATACCAGGTATTTGTAAATCGGACTTCAATGTAAAACATGATCTCATGAAAAAGTTTTACCTGTTTTTGTTTTCCTTTAGGATTTCTTTGGCGAGTTTATTGGCGTTGGAAGTAGTGGATCAATCACTATTCCAAACTCAACATTTGCTGCTGGCGATATTGTTTCTATTTTTAATAATACGACAGGAAATATTACAATTACTTGTTCTATTACGACAGCTTACATAGCCGGTACGAATACGGATAAAAATACGATGACTTTAGCAACGAGAGGCGTTGCAACTATCCTATTCATTAGTGGAACTGTTTGCGTAGTCACAGGAAACGTAACATGAGTGGAATTATAGCAATGCTGCTTGGTAGTGTTGTTAGTAGCGCACCCACACCAGTAGAATACCTTGTTGTTGCAGGTGGTGGTGCTGGCGGGTGGATACCATCGGGGAATGCTTATGCTGGTGGTGGCGCAGGTGCGGGTGGGTATAGATCAGGAACATTAGATGTTGCCATAGGAATTACT
>CAJBRY010000175.1 GCA_903958085.1 uncultured Geobacteraceae bacterium | reverse complement strand
TTATTGCCAATGCATTTTCAAAGAGCATAACTGCTTTCGGATAAGAACCGGCATTATGCGCCAGAACTCCAGATTTACCGTATTCGGTAAATCGACTCTTTCCAATCTTTGCCGCTTCAACGGCATCCGGCCCCCAATCGCCAAGCAGCAACCAGCCCTGACCAAGCTTCTTTCCTGCCTCTGCCAGTGACTGACTCTGATATGATTCTATAAACGCTTTTGTTCCATTAACTGCGCCAAGCTGAGAACCACCAGCAACGAGAACCGAAGGAACTCCGATAAGCGCTGCAAGATGTCCTAAACTGTACACCTGATTGAATCCGGCTTGCGGGGCCACAATCAAAGAAAGATTTTCTGCTGCAGCCAGTTCAAAGAAAGAACGTCGCAATTTTTTTTCATCTTCCCATAAAGGAAGTAGATATCCGCTACCGCCGGGCAGTGTCGGAACTTCCGGCAGTAATCCGGCACGAGCAGGAAGAACGACTGTATGCGAATAGGCGAGAAGGTCATAAAATTGGGTCGAAGTCAGCTTTGTAAACGAACCACCGCTCTGCCACCACACAGTTGGATCAAGAACCTGACGCCGAAATGGCTTGCGCTGAGAAAATGAGTAGAAAAGGTGACTTGCGCTCAACCCCCAGCTTGACACGGGTGCCTGACTAAAGCGTGAAGGTTCTTCAAAAGCTGCAAGTACGGGAGGAACAGATAAAAGTCGTAAATCAAGTGCCGCTCTGTCGAGGGTTTCTGCAACAATCCCCTTATTGCCCCCGACTGTGAACAGCAACCAGCGATTGCCGTCAAGTGGAGTAAAGCGGAGAACTGTTTTTGAAGGCATAGTTTCCTGAATATCTATGAGCTCAACAGGTTGAGGTGAAAGCAAGCGACAAAAATTACCGGATTTTTCGACTGAACACTCTTTGTTAAATCTATTTTGAACATAACTCCAGCGTTGTTGGGCAGCATTAAGTGCGTCACTGTCAAAATCTGAATCCTGACGGGAATGCAGCCTCGCAGTAAGATCAACTGATGCAGCTGCCAAACGAAGCGCTGTTTCACCTGCCAATGAATAAAATGAGGGGATTTTTTCAAGCCTGACCCCCAGCAGGTCGTCAACAACTGCCTGTTCCTGCTGAAGTCTAAGTTTAAGATATTCCTTATCGGTGACCTGCGTATTCGCAATTTCTCCGCGAAGCCGGTCAATTTCTGATAAATGAGCTGCTGCTGCGCGCAACAATTCAGCAGTAGATATTTCATAGAGTCCAAGCGCTCCTCTGCTGAGCAGATGAACCCGTTCAATTTCACTTAGGCGTTCCAATATGGCAAAAGATTGCTCAGCGTTTTTTATCGCAAGCTTTTCAAGATATGGGGCAAAACGTTCCATAAGTTCGCCGCGTTGCAAATCGTAATCCGTCAACGGCAGTTTTTCAAGGAGCGCAAGAGCCTCCTCGAACCGTCCAAGGGTCACTAGAAGTCGCCATTTGATTGAGTATATATGTGCTGTTTCAGTAACCTTCAGAGCAGCAATCCATGCCTGCTCCGCATCCTCATACATTTTAAGATTTGAAAGGACAGCGCCTCGATTTAGCAGCGCCGTCGCTTTTTGCAGGTTCTGACGATAAAACAGATTTTTATCGTTGCTGTGATCAGCCGGTGACTGTGTCCTGTCCAAATGTTCCAAAGCTTTGAAATATATCGCCTGACGACTTGCCTTATCAGAAGATGATATTGCGATACCTGCAAGTAACACCCCGATATCATTATGATAGCGAGCATAAGCTAGCGGTGGTAGAGATTTGCGTGATCTTTCCGCCAAACTGGATACCATCGCTTCGGCTTTAAGGTAGTCAGCAATATCCGCTTTATTCTCAGAAAAAACAGTCAATTGCCCCCAGTTAACGATATTAAGCATAGCACTGATCGGGTTACCGGCCTGTAGCGAAAGCTGTGTAGAACGCTGAAAAGCGGATATGGAGTTTTTTAGATCACCAAGGGCATAATCAATATGAGCGGTACGATGCAAAAGCAGCGAAACACCATAAAGATTCTCTGCCGGAACTTTTTTATTGTCGATGGAATACTGCTTTAACTGTTCGTTCAGCAGCGTTGAGGATTCTGATAAATTGCCAAGTTCAGAATGGATGCGCGCTAGATAGATCTGAGCCAGACGCTTTTCCTGGTCGGTGGTAAACCCGAAAGCGGCTTCAGTTGAACCACCCTTATCAAGAGAAAGGTTTGCAGATATCTGGATAAGACCTCCGCTTCGCTTTGCCGGAGCCTTAGATTTTGGCGGGGCTTTAGCCAGAAGAGTCAGCAGCTCAGTAAAACCATCACGACTTATTTGCAGAAGCCGCTGCTGTTCAACTCCGGAAGCAACATGAGCTTCTCTATAGGCTGCAATACTTGCTGAACGCCTGTTAGAAGCAAGGTTACTGTTAAAGCCAAGCCCCTGATTCAGCTTAAATGCTGCATCAAACTGCTCACGAGCAGCCGTAAATCGATCAGCCTCCAGATAAGCCAATCCGAGTCGATCATGAATTTCTGCTGTAGTTTCGACAAGCCGTGGCAAAGCATCAAGATCTTTTTCAACTGTCGAAAGCATTCCGTTCAGCTCAGCAGAATATTTTTCCATAGCTTCTTTGTTCCAGGATGAAGCTGAAGCAAGAAATGCATACTCTCGCTTTATCAGAGAACGGACTGTACCTTCAAAAATATTCCAGGAGTTTGACGGAGGTGCTTCGGGCGGAAATGAGCCAAGTCGCTCCAGTTCTGCTGTAATAGCTTGCTGTTCACCAAGTGCGATTTCAGCAGCCCGACTTCTTCCTGTTCCGGAAAAAAGACGTTCAACCACACGCCTGGTCAGGCGCCCGAACGTGTCCAGTGGACGTAAAGGATTAAGTCTCGCTTCAGCTAATTGGAGCGCCTTCAAATAACCAATGATCGGCGCTTCTTTTTCATTCATCTGAAAAGCAACCGCAGCATAACGCTGATGAAAAATCAGTTCTGTATCTGGATTATCAAAGAGTACCCCCGAGGCAAGCCTCTGACCGTAAAACTTCCAGGCCGTTGCTTTGCTACCGAGCAGATAGGCAATATTTCCGATATTCAGATCCAGGTTTGCACGGTTTTCCGGCTGCTCCAGCGGCCGGTTCAGCAGCCAGGCTCGCCGGTAATGTAACAGGGCACGCTCAAGACCACCCCGCACGTCATACACAGTCTCGTCCAGTTCAGCAAGATAGCCTCTGGTCTGTGGAGGGTATTCTGAAGATGGCATTCGATCAGCAGCTCTTGCAATCAGGTGATCCGCCTCAACTGAACTATTCCTGCCAGGCAGATATGTCATTGTAAGACCCGCTGCGTACAGCAACACAGGATCATCCGGATAGCTAAGCAGTAGCTTCTTGTACAATTCCAATAGGTTCTGCGCCTGCCCCATCCCCGCAACAGACTTGATATATCCGCGATGTGCTTCAACGCTGCGCCCGTCATAGCGGATAAGATCAAGAAATATTGATCGTGCAGCTGCAACCTCACCCAGACGATACAGATTTTCTCCTGCAGCTACCGTCTTGCGAATATATGCAGCTCGGGCTAGCTGGTAAAGAGGGGTGTCTTCGGGCTGCTGATTCATCTCAGTTTCATAAAGAGCCTTTGCTTCAGCATAGCGTTCCTCACGAAAAAGAACTTCTGCTAAAGCAAAGCGTGCAGCTGCAGTAGGTGTCGGAATTGCAGCAAATTTTTCCAGGACTGTACGATAGGCATCTTTGGCTTTAGCCCACTCATTAGCCCGATAAGCAACGTCACCCTGACGGTTCCAGGCTCCCATTGCAAGACGAGGCAGCGTTGTTCTATACTGTTCGGCAAGAACAGAAAGCGAGGCCAGATTGGAATTATCACGCGGGGAAACCTGATCAAGAACAGCTGTTATTGCAGCCTCTGCCCACTCTTCCTGATCACTGTATCTGGTGGCGACATCAACGAGAGCCTTAATCGCTCCCTCTCCATTTTCAAGTTTTGCAAGCAGGAGTGCCCGGCGCAAAGCCGCTTCTGCCTTTAGTGGGCTGGCCGCATCGCTAAGGTTCGCAGCCTGTTCTGCTAGAGTAACTGCAGCAAGTTGGTCCTCTGCACCAATTCCAAAATCGGTCAACAATCTGGCCGAGTCAATTAGGTATCTGGCGTTGGCATCAGCTCCCTTGCCTTCAGAACTCAACTTCATGGCCTGCTGCGCTTCTCGGACTATTTCATGAAGTTGTTGACCAGTATTGGATTCACCACATTTTTGCTCAGCTTGAACCCTTATCTGTGCAATTCGTGCTAACACAGCCACACCTGAAAAACTTTCATAACGATGCGCTACAAAAGCGTACAACTCTTCTGCCTTAGCAATTTCACCAGACTGTTCCATAAGAGCTGCCAACGCCAAACCAGCAAAAGCACCCTCTTGAGTTGGAAAATTTTCTGCTGCAAGAACCCTTGCAGCAGCAAGCCTGGCATGAGCGGGATCAGGCGGCTGACGTTCCATAATTATGCGCGCCAATGCCCATTGTTCTGCAACGGTCGGGCGATCAGGTATTTCACCGGAAGATGGAAGAGACATAACCTGCCCCCCTCCCGCCATGCCGGCTACAAAGAGAAATCTCTCGCCGGCCGGAACAGGTGCAACCGCCATCAATGAGGCAGAGGTAAGCGGAGATATAAAAGGAAGTCGATTTCCATCAACACGGTTCAACTGTATGCGAAATATCTGTCCTGCTTCCTGGCCTGCAGGAGTATTACCTCCCGAAATAATCTGTCTGGTAAAAAGAAGATTTGCATTATCTTCCCATGCAGGATACAAATCCCGCTCAATACCGCTAGTTAACTGAGTAAGCAGTCCGTTTTGCTCATTCCACAACCAAAGGTCCCCATTTAAATCTGATTTTCTGGAAACGAATACCCATCTGATTCCATCAGGCGCAGGGGCAGGAAAAGCAGCATCAATATCGATAGACAACAGCATTGTGCTATTGTCCTTGATTGAATGACGCACCAGTTGTCGCAAGTCCGACCCTGTTTTTTGCTGCTGATAGACGATAGAAGTCCCATCTATCGCAAATACCGGGGCATCTTCGGCGGAGTCACGACCGGTCAAACGTTTTGGCGATAAATCCTGATTTGTTAAATTTAACAACCATATATCACCCTTAACATCATCCTGTGCATCAACAAAAGCCACCAAAGATCCATCGTAGTTTAATGCGGGCGCGGCAAGACGAACCGGACTTGCGTGAATGAGACGAGGCAGTTCAGGAACCGAGGTTAATGAGTAGAGCCAAAGTTCATCCGCCTTATCCCCTCTCTCAACAGTAACCATCCGCTTTCCATCAACTGATCTGGTAACATAGAGAACCTGGCGGGAACTAAAAATAGCTGGCTGGGGAGACAGTTCGGGGCGAGAACGCGGAACAGGACGAGGGGCAGCAGGCGCAAGCAGGTCATCGTCAAGAGGTACAGCAGAAACTGTATGGGCGATGACAAGCATTATCAGTGTGAATAATAAAGTAAAGCGAAAAACCTGATACCGATTCATAGCGTCTGCCACCGACCGTCAACGTCCTGCACTTTCGAACCTGATGCACTGTTTTGACTGTTAATCCGCGCAAAAACTTTCCTTATTGCCGGTAGATCTTTAAGCGTGAAGTTTTCATTAGTCTGTATAACACGCATCATAAGAATTTCCCTTGATTGATTTACTTCCTTCACAACCTGCTGAAATTCGGCTTCACTGTAGTTTGCAGCGAACGACTTCAGTTCCTCTGAGGAAACTTTTGATATCTCGCGACCAAAAGGTGTCAGCAGTCCTTCCTGGTTTTCCCCAATCCATCCAAAACGCTTAAACGCTTCGATGTCGTCAGCATGGAATGCGATGGTCTCAATAGCACGGGTTGCATCGACCTGCTCCGGAGTATGACGCGGAGGAGTTTCGATGGACCCGGTCGGAGAAACACCGCGTACGGATGCCACAAGAAGCATGTCTTGGCTTAGACTGTTATAGGTTCCGAGCACCTGATTTTCGAGCGAAGTTCGTTCACTGACTACATTGACATCGACCTTGGCTAGCGTGCAACCATAGGCAGACAGTACGAGGACTAACAACAGCAGTCGAATATATTGTCTATTGCGCATACTTCCTCCGCTTAAATAATAGCTCACCCTTTGATCCTACAATTATGGTATCAGCACGAACCAGATCCATAACAGTTCGAAGTGCAGCAATTGCTTTCCTGTTTTTTGAAAATTCCTGACGAAGTGGCAGTTCAGATATTCTGAGACGATCAATCTTAGGCAGATCAATTGCGACTCCCTTGACCAACGCCTCTCCTTCCATACTAAAGGCACCATCAACAGCGTTGCCTCTCAGACCCTTAAGAGTTCCCAGCTTCAATAACTTTCGCTGCGCAACAACCGACTCATTTCGCTCATAAGGATCAAGGGTAAAAAGAGCCCGTTCTATCGCATTCGCTCCAATCTTACGGATATTTAGCGACAGTCGCAACTGTTCAAGGAGTTCCCGCTGTTCTGTGGTCAGTGGTAAGGAGAGATTGATCTCTCCTGAAATCTCTGCATCCTGATCAGTCTGAAGCTTTTTATTATCTTTCGGTAAAAGCCGGGTTATATCGAGATTAGAAAATGAACTGCCCAAAGTCATTAACGGAATCTCCGGCCTTAAATCAAACAGTCCTCGGGCAAGAAGAGTTCCTCCCAGCAAATCAGCCTGAAAAAAACTTAAACCGGCCCTTTCCTGGGTAAGCAGTATATCACCCTCCAGAGAAGAGAGTACTATTGGAACACCAGAAGACGTTTTGGTTTTTATTCGACGAATTGAGAAGGTACGCTTCCCACTGATATCCCCACGAAGATCGTCAAAAACTCTTGCAGCAAGATCTGCAGCACCCGGATTAGAGGTGTTGCCTGGTGCCGGCCTGACAAGAGCATTAGAGAGGGGAGTCCAAAGTTCAGCCTTTGACGATGCCGCAAGCGCAAAAACCCTGTTTATTGCGAAGTCAGAACGCATACCCTCAATCTTTGTACCGTCAGCAAAAGATACTGCAAAATCTTTTGATTTAAGACTGCCTTTCACTGCAAGTTCTCTTCCTGCAGTAAGATCAGCCCTGAAACTTCCGTTAATGCTGCCAGCCAAGTCAATATCAGGCAGTATCTGTTTGATTTCACCGGAAAGTTCAGCATCAATATTTGCCACAACCGATGCATCCAACCTCTTTATCAGCGTCGCTGAATTAAATGGCTGCTTTTCATCAAACAGAGAGTCAATGCGACTCACGTTAATATCAGCACTTTGAAAAACTGCCAACGGATCAATCCTTAATTTTTCATTCAAATGAAGAGACTTCCACTCCACAAGTTCGCCATTAAACAAAAATGAGCCTTGCTGCGAAGGGAGTTTGGCGGCAGCACCAGGCAGACCACTTACACCGGCAAATAATATCCCGCCCTCAAACCTCGCGGAAGCACCATTATTTATAGAACTTATATGTATATCCGGCCTGGATTGCAGCCCCAATATCCTAATTGCTCCTTTATCGCCTGGTATAGTGGCTGAAATATTTTCCAGTTTTAGTGTGAGATCAAGCTTGTCAAGCATTGACAATCCTGTTCTGGCACTCTTAAGAGGATGTTTTTCATAAACCATTAACTTTTCTGGAATTGGTGCTGTCAAACTCCAGGCGGCATTCACCAGTCCTTCAGATTTCAAATCCACAGGTAAAAATGGAGCAGCAAATTGAATGCCCTTTTTCAAATCGAACTGCACGGAACCCTTTGAGGAAATCTTCTGCGGAAATGACTCTGGAATAAATGCTTCGGCGGCAAGCTGAAGAAAATCACCTGCTGAAATTTTGACCGCAGCGCGCTGAATAGTTGGACGTGAGTCTCTGGTTGCCGGTATATGAAGTCCTGAAACAGTAAGAGCAGCAGACATTGGAATCGTTGAAAGCTTTCTGGGCGACAGAGTGGACTGAATTGCAGCTGCGGAGAAATCAAATTCCGGGATACTTGACTCAATAACACCGTTATCATCAACACGCGCGAGAAATCGGAGTTGCTCGCGCACCTTTGCGGCAGTCAGGAGATTACCGAAAGAGACTTTGTCAAGTTCCAATGATTGTGTCAGGTCAACGGAAGCTGCAACTTTACGAGGCGAATTACTTTTAAAATTCAAATCGTTTACGACTATGCCTAACTTACCACTAGCCCCCTGCATCAATAATGGCTGAAGGCCGGAAATGGCAACCTGTTTCACGCTCCAAAGCAGGCCTGCATTTAAACCTGTTGGCTGTGCGGCGACCAGTGGACATTCTATTTTTTCCAAAAACAGATCAATATTTTCCACCTTAATTTCTCTATCTTTTTCCGATGCTCTTATTAGTGGAAATTTTGCCCCCATCCCGACAACAGAAATATTACCATTATTTGCAGCACCCTTAATTTTCAATGACATGGATTGTAAAAATGCCTCACCAACTATCTCTTTAATAGGCAAGGCAGGTGGTAAAAAAGCCTTGGATGCAGAAAATACTCTCGTAAGATCAAGATTCACAGGTTCTAAATTGAATTCCAGGGAACGCCCTGGAATAGTTGGATTATCTACCAACGCACTCCATTTGGCACTGATAAGCCCGTTGACAGTGAGCTTTCCGTCAGGAAATTCAACCCTCTGCCTTATGTGATCAGTTACAATCTTCTGTTGAAGTTTAATATCAAACGGCCCGACTCTTCTGTTTTTTTGAGTTGCTGAACCGGCAAAGAGTTCAGTCACATCTGCAGTTAATCCTACACTTACATCTCGCTTCTGATCTGCCTTTGCTCGCATCTCAATCTCAAACTTCCCATCAAGTTTTGGAAATGAGGGGGAAAGTAGCGGCTTAATAACTTCAAGCAACTCCGCAATGTTTGTTGTACATTTTGCTATAATACCATCGGCCTGATTCAGTCCGCCGGATAGCGAGAGTTTTGTGCCGGGGGCTGAAGCGGCAACAATAAAATGCGCAGAAGGTAGATGAATACGCTCTTCTTTAGTCACAAGTTCATTAATTGCTGCTTTAAGATTGACTTTTCCAATTTCACGTTGGCCAATGGACACACGGCCATCCAAATCAACTGCAATCGGTTTTGAGGCAAGAGATGGCATGGAAAAGCGAAAATAAAAATCCTTAAGCTGCATTGTTTTATCGGGATCTGGTGCGCGATACATGATCTGAAGCGGAGTAACATCAACCATAACCCTTAAATTAACAGGAAGAGGATAATCAAATCTCTGTAGACGCTGTATATACTCGGCAATAAGTGTCAAAGGATCTTTTGAAGGAGGCACCTGCGGCTTTGCAGGTCCGGGGGCAAATTCAGCACGAACATTATTTATCTTGAGATCAAGATCTATCCCAAAGCGTCCATCATCATTGCGTCTGAGGGCAGGAACAATGGCAACTAGATCAATATCCGCTTTAAGAAGCGGAGGAGGTCCATCACCAAGCTTTAATCCGGAAAGCGTCAGACCATTTGACCAGGAAATATTTAAACCTGACCAGACAATTTTTCGCTTCATTGAAGTGGATAGTGATTTTTGGATGTGACTCTGAACAACATTGTTGTTTAAAAGAAGCGGTAAGAAAAGCAGGCAAGCTAATGACAAAAAAATACCAACAGCAAGGGCAACTGCAGAAATTTTGAGGAGAAGTTTTATATGAATTTTGCTCAAGAACGTTTTCATAGGCCTAATACTGCAAGATCCTGTTAGATTTTATTTATTCCGGAGTCTACCCCTCCTCAATCCTGTCACGACCATTACGCTTGGCAGCATAAAGCATATCGTCGGCCCTCTTCATCAAATCATCAAGCGTTGCATCGCCTGACTGCAAAGTAGATACGCCAAGACTTGCAGTAACTGTAAAATTAATTTCCCCGTATGAGATAGGTAGATTCCTTATTGAAGACCATATCCGATCAGCAACAACACTTGCCTGTTCTCTGTCCGTATCTGATAAAAAAACTACAAATTCTTCTCCACCGTATCGGCCGATAATGTCGTATGGACGAACACTTTCCGAAAGCCTTGCAGCACATTGACGCAATACCTCATCACCGCAAAGATGCCCCCCAGAATCGTTAATCAATTTAAAATTATCAAGGTCGATCATTATGCAGCCGAGTGATGCACTGAGTATACCTTTTATTCGCGCTCTTCTGATGCGCTCAAACTCTTGAACGGCCCTCTGCATAAGATGGCGACGGTTAGGGATACCGGTCAACATATCTGTCACAGCCATCTCCTGAATTTTCCTGTGTTCCCTGTTACGCTCGGAAACATCCCTGACGACCAGACTGAAAAAAATGCGATCAGCAATTGATATAGTGTTGGCTGAGACTTCTACCTCGATTATTTTCCCACCTTTGCAGACATACTTTCTATCAGATATTCGGATTTCTCCTTCTTTAAGCAATGTCTCAATATTCTGCGACAGGCTTTCAGATTCAACCACAATTGTATCCAGCTTCAATCCTGGCAAATCTTCAGGAGTGTAGCCGGTCATGGCAAAGAAAGCAGGATTAGGATCAAGAATTTCGTGGTTATCTGGATCAATCATGAATATGGCGTCACTGCTCTGAGAAAGAACAGCACGAAGTTTTTCCTCATTTTCCCTAACAAGACGCGATGAATTTTCAATGGAATCCAGCATACGGTTAACAGAATTCGCAAGCATCTGCATTTCTGCACCACCACGCAGAGCCATTCGTTCCTTATTTTCAGGAGACCTGCTAATTTCTTCAGCTTTTTCTCCCATTTCCTCAAGACGTTTCACAATGGCGCTTTCACCAAATATCAGCAATACTGCCAAAAATACTATTCCGCAACAGGCAAGGGCAATTGATGTCGTTCTTGTACTGTTCAATCCCTGTTGATAGATAGTTCTCGGAATATCAATTCGAATTAGAAATGCAGGCTTCCCATCCATGCCTTCCATTGCTATTTCACCAATGATAGTTTTTTTAGAAGAAATGAAAATTTTCCCTTGAGACGGAGCCGAATAACGTTCTGGAACCGACACGATA
>CAJBRY010000174.1 GCA_903958085.1 uncultured Geobacteraceae bacterium | reverse complement strand
TCCCTCTCTCTCCGCCAGTTCTTCAACCAACATAGTCCAGCATAGCCCAAAAGCCTCTGAGAATTCAGGGGCTTTTTCTTTTGTCTTGTCCATACCAGACCTATTAAGTATTATGACATCCATACGTATCTCACTTGGTTCCTGTTCCAGAGCGTGCACCGAACAAGAGGATGCGGTAGCGATCTTTGAGCGACACCAACCTGTTTTATAGCTGCTGTCGCCTACTTAATAATCATCAACGACAAATAATCGGGGGAGTGGGCGGCTATTTCATAGAAATCTGTCATCACTTTCTGACGTGAACTTCCTACCCGTTCGATAAATACGGTTGAATTTTCCCTGCCTGCTGCTCTAAGCAGCTCAATAATTTCAGAATAGAGTGGTTTCACCTTGAGTAGCACTACGGTTTCATAGTGGGTCAATCCCTCAATTATTCTTTCAATCCCAGCTGTGGCGGGGATCACGACGATTCTTTCATCCCCTTCAACAAGAGGCAGGGCCGCCTGGGCAGCTGCAGCGTTGATGCTGGAAATTCCAGGTATGATGTCGATGGAAAGCTGCGGCCATTGCTCACGCAGGATTCGCAAAAGATAAATAAATGTGGAATAGAAAAGAGGATCACCGATCGTTATGAAGACTACAGTTTGCCCGGCTTCAACATGAGCAGCCATAAGCGCAGCTGCCTCCTGCCAGGCTGGAACGAGTCTTTCCCTGTCGGAAGTCATTGGAAACTCGTGTATGATAATCTCCTGCCGTCTCTCGTCGATGAACTCTCTGATCGTTTCAAGGGCTACACTGGTCTCTGAGGGGTTTGAAACCGGTGCCAGGATAACATCTGCACTACGTATAATTCGCTCAGCTTTTCTCGTCAGAAGTTCAGGATCACCAGGCCCTACTCCGACCGCATAAACAGTTGCCATCTATTCGCCACTCTTTCGAGCAGAAATTACATAAATGGGGTTTTGTGCTTCGAACATTTTATATTCTGTAAGACTGCGGGTCTTGGCAACATTGATACACGCTGCTTCAACCGTAAAACCGTGGTCTTCCAGGAATTCTACGGCTCTGGTGAGCGTGTCAAGAGTTACGGCATTTATGACTACAACGCCTTCCGGCTTCAATCTCTGCGAAATTACATCAATGATCTCATCAAGTTTACCACCGGCACCACCAATAAATACCCTGTCTGGATCAGGCAGGTCATCAAGACCATCCGGCGCGTAGGCCTCAATCAGCTTTATATTTCGTGCACAGAATTTTTTAAGATTTTCGTTTATAAAGCCGATACACTGCGGATTTTGCTCAACGGCAAATATACGCCCTCCCGGCATAAGGTTGGACGCTTCAATAGAAATTGAGCAACTTCCGGCGCCAATATCCCAGAACACCAGATCATCTTGCAGTTGCAGTTTGGCAAGAGTGACTGCCCGCACTTCCTGCTTTGTGATCAGTTTTTTTGAGGTTTGAAACTCGTCGTCATCGATACCGATTAGAGGATACTGTATCAGGTTTGGCTCGTATGTACGGATCAGTATTAAAATATTCAGTTCTGAAGCGGAAATATCAAGCAGTCCCCGAACAGTTGTCTTGGAGAATTTTTCGCTTGGCATTCCGAGGTCCTCGCACAGCCATGCCTCATATCCCTCAGCACCACGCTCTATAAGTTCAGAAGCTATGGCGGCGGGAGTATTAAGCTTGTCGGTCAGAACGCACGCTTTTTCAGCGGCGATGATTTTGTCAACCGCTTGATGCATACCACGGCCGTGCACTGAGACGAAGATGCCGTCATCCCACGGTTCCTTGATCCGGGCAAACGCGTACTGCATGCTTGTTACGTTGGGGAAAATCTCAAGACGATCTTTGGAAAGGTTTCGTAACAGAAATCTGGAAATCCCGAAAAAAGTCGGATCGCCGGATGCGAGAAGCACAACCCTTTGCTCTGTTGTTTTAAGAAAATCGATCAGTTCCGGGAGCTCTCCCAATTCTCTTTTCTCACCGGTAAAATCCGGAAAAATAGCCAGATGCCGTTGATGTCCGATCATTATGTCAGCAGTACTGATTATTTCCAGCGCCTTGGCCGGAAATCCATCCCATCCTGTAAAACCGGCTCCTATCAGATAGATCTTTTGCAGTGTCATCGCATGTGCCTCGTGCAGTAAATATCTTAAAATAAGCTGAACTATAGCATCAAGATGGATATAAATCATCCGATTACTTTAATATAAATCTCTCCGCCATTATAATATTATTCCAGAATCTGGTTGATAACTGTACCTGCCATCATCAGACCGAAAATTGACGGGATATATGAAATGCTGCCCAGAATTACCCTGCGATGTTCACAGCGAAACGCCTGTTCAGCTCGATTCGGACATATACAGTCAGAACCGCAGTCACTTGAGGAAGAATTTTCGAGCTCTCTGTGAAGTTCTGTCGAATATACGACCTGAACTCCTGAAGTGACACCACTGTTCTTCAGTATTTTACGCATGCTGCGAGCCATTCGGCAGTTTTTTGTGGCAGAAATATCAGACACTTCAATCTTTGTGGGATCAAGCTTGTTGGCAGCCCCCATGCTCGAAATAACCGGAATCTCAATTGAGCGGCAGGTTGTTATAAGCGCCGCTTTTGCAGTGAAATGATCAATGGCATCAATGACAAAATCAGGCTTTGGATTGAGCAGTCGTTCAGCGTTTTCCGGCGAGAAAAACTCTTTTATCGCAATGATTTCAGCATCAGGATTTATATCGTACAATCTTGCGGCCATTGCCTCAACTTTTTGCCGACCCACACTGCTTGTGAGGGCATGAATCTGGCGATTTATATTAGTCAGGCAGATGTCGTCATAATCCACAAGGGTTATTTTGCCTACTCCGGCACGCCCCAGAGCTTCAGCTGCATAGCTGCCTACCCCTCCGACGCCGCAAACCATTACGTGGCTGGCGGCAAGTGCAGATATTCCTCTGCTTCCAATCAGAAGCTCTGTGCGGGTGAAACGATTAAGTGACATAACGGGAGCTCATTAAACAATAATTTTCGCAAAATCAGGTAGTTCTGAAATACATGCCGGAGCATATCCAACAAAATCGCCATCAATCTGGATAGGCAGGTTTCCAATGATTTCAAACTGCGAAGAGTCTATTCTGCTCATTCTGATGCTCTTTCCCGCATTTCGGTTAAAGAGATCGATAGCGCTTAGCAGATACGTCTTTCTGTCACTCCCCACTATGCATACGGCTGTCAAGCCGGGAGAAAAGGGACTACTGTGTGGTGACAGGACGAAATCACCTCCATAGCGTGAAGCGTTACAGATAATTGCGGTGTGACAGATGGTTTCGCCGTGAGAGGAGATTAGAGTAAAGGTGGTTTTGTCCCAGTTTAATGCTTTGCCTAAAGCTGAAAGTGCGTAGGCTCCCTGTCGCAGGATTTTTTTGCCCAATGGCCATACGTCTCTGACAACAGCACCGTCAAGTCCTATCCCCGCCATTAGCAAAAAACGGAGTGAGCGTTCCTGAAATTTTATTACTCCGACAGACAGTGATTCCGTTTTCCCGGTTGTAATTCTGGTAATGGCGTCTTCAATTGATTTTATGCCAATTTCTGCTGCGAACACGTTTGAAGTGCCAAAAGGCAAAACAGCTAACGTCGCACTTCCCGGTTCCAATCCGTTCACTACTGCGTTTATGGTTCCGTCTCCACCGGCAACAATGACCAGGGGATGCTCAGAGGCTGTATTAATTTGGGCACAGCAGGAAAATATTTCTGCTGGATTACATACCTCAAAGATCTCCGGATTCACTGAACTTGAACGAAGCAGCTTTAGAGCCGTTTGAAGACGTTCGGCTGAGTGATGGCCGGAAGTAGGGTTAACAAAGAGAAAAGTCTTCATTTGAGGATTCTCTGTAAGATCATATCAGTCAAAATTTAGAATATTTCCTATAAAGGTTCTGGAGATATGCCTGGCCATCTTTCAACGTTTCATCCATTTGCTTGCTGGACTGCACTTTTTCAGGATCTACAATCGTCTTTTTTGAAACGGTATCGAAAATTACTGTTTGTCCTCGAGTTTTGAAGCCAAAGCCCCCGGCAAAATTATAATAGGCAAAGTCCGTACGATTTGAATTGAGCAGGTTATTACTCCAAGGAAAGTCAGCACTCTTTATTTGCAACTGGTCGAGAATGGTTGCAGCAATATCCGATTGGGCTCCTGTTACCAATTTTCTCGTACCTTGAAACTGTTTCTTTATGACCTCTCCATACAAGAGTAAAGGTATTCTGTAACGCTCGGGCATGTATGCCTTTGGTCTGTTTAATGGCAAAGCAGTGCCATGATCTGCAACAAGTATGAACAGGGTATTCTTGAACCATTTTTGCGTCTGCGCTTTTTCAAAAAATGTTTTCAGACTCCCGTCCGTGTAATAGACAGAATTTTTGAACAGTTCCGGTGGTTGATTCCCTTTAAATATCCTCTCCATGGGGACTTCAAACGGTTCATGACTGCTGATGGTCAGCATGGCACTAAAGAATGGTTCTGTTTTTATTGCAAAATCTGACAGCACGCGTTCAAGCAGAACATGATCATGTACTCCCCATTTGGAATTCATGTCTTTGGCTTGAAATGATGATTTATTTGTTACGGTGTCAAACTTTGAATGCACGAAGAAAGCGTTCATGTCATCGAAATGAGTATCTCCACCATAATAAAACGAAGTGGAATAGCCATTCGCCTTCAAAGTGCCGGCAAGAGCCGGAAGGCGCTCCATTTTGTTCGGCCTGTTCAGAATACTCCCTTCAGGCGTTGATGGAAAACCGCTTAGAATTGCTGCTACTCCGTACGCGGTTCGATTGCCGTTGGCATATAAATCAGTGAATAGCATCCCTTTTTCGGCCAATTGGTCAAAATATGGTGCGATACCTTTTTCGGCGCCGAGTGAACCAATAACATCGGCAGTCCAACTCTCAAGAATGATGATCACAACATTCGGCCTGGCAACAGTCAGGATTTGCACGGAATCCTTCGGCAGACCGGAAGCTGTCAACCTGTCAACTCTTTCATTTTCTTCCTTTTCGCTGAGATAGACGAACTGGTTTCCTTTGTGTCGGAAGTAATATTTCAGGTCATATATGAGATTCCAGCTGGTATTTAAAGCTGCATGGTTTGCAAACTGATAGCTTGAAAAATAGGCGAAGCCAGGATTCATTGGTGCCAGGTCAATCCCTCCGCGTATGCCTAAAACCAGTATCCCTGAAAAAAAAAGCAAGAAGAAAAATCTTGCGCCAATAACAAGAGGAGTGCGAATCAAAACTTCAAAAGAAAGTTTATTGAAAACAGTTGCATATACCCAACAGGATGCCAAGTGGAGACTTATACATATAATTGCCAGTATGAATACAGGAGAAGAGCCCATTGATGCCATTGCTTCTTTAGGAAATCTTAGATAGGCCAAAGCCTGGGAATTAAGTTTGCTGCCCCAGACTTTGTATATTTCGAGATCAAATGTGGTTATTAGTGCTACGATCAGCAGCATAAATATAGTATAGCCGGTTATAATTCTTTTAGTGAACGGCATCGGATATAGCGAATGAAAAAACCAGATAAGAAAAGGCAAAACAGAGAGATAAGCAGCGGCCGAGAGGTCTATCCGTAAACCGTGGAGAAAAATACCAAAAACGGTGGCAAGCGGAAGCTGATTAAGCTGTGATGGATGATAAAGCAGAAAGATGATCCTGCAGAGCAGGAAGCAGAGTAGCCAGAATGCGGTATAGCGAAACAGGAATATTATGAATCTTCTGCCTTCGCTAAAAAATGTTTTTATCTGTTTCATCCGGAGTTCCGTAATCTGTTCTGAATTACATTTAAGCGGATAACAATTTCTCAATACTCATCGAAATGGCTTGAACAGTAATGCTTTCACGACACTCCTTGTCTCTTTCGCACTTCGTCCGGAAACAGGCAGTACAGCTCATTGGAGCCTGAATTACGATGTCTCTTTTACTGCGTGGGCCGCTCCGTCTGCCGTTTGAGGCGCGGTAATATGAGACCGTCGGGGTGCCAACAGCTGCGGCCAGATGAACAGGACCGGTGTCGCCTCCAACAACAAGATCGACTTTTTTCAGCAACGCGGTCAATCTCTTGAGAGAGTAGCGTTCTGCTACTTTTGCGCCGGGACCGATAGCTGCGGCAAGTCTTTTTACTGTTTTCTGTTCAGTGTCATTACCCCATGAGAACAGAATCGAGTAATCAGGGTGATGAGAGATAATTTTTTTGCCGAGTTCTATCCAGCTCTCTTCGCTCCAGAATTTGGTTTTCCAGGTTGTACCGTAATGAAAAAATAATACTTTGTCGCTGTTCAGGTCTAATATCTGTTTTTCAGCTGCATCATCATCTTCCGGAGATGTATATATGTTGGATTTTAACTCTAATCTGGAAAAATCAATGTCGAAAGGCGCACTGACTAAACGTAGATACTGATCACTTACATGAACATCCTCCGGTTTAAGTGGAATATGAATAGTCGTAAACAGACGATTCAAACGTTCCTGAAGCACTTCATCAGTAAACCCGAAACTTCTCTTTGCGCCACTGAGAGCGGAGACGATACCGCTTTTTATATTTCCCTGAATA
>CAJBRY010000173.1 GCA_903958085.1 uncultured Geobacteraceae bacterium | reverse complement strand
TATTTAGTTAGCATTTGACCCTTATCCAAAGCTCTAACCCGCTTATGTAAGGGTTTAAAACAGGGGAAATTCAAAATATCCTACTGAAAGGCAAAATCTGGGCAAATTATTGCTCACTATCAAAGTGTTTTAAACACCTATAAATGGGCGTTCAATGTTCCTAACCGCAACTGTAAGAAGCAACTGGGTCATCCCGGCCCCAAATAAATTGCAATATCCATATTGAAAATTAGCCAAAGTTTCAGTATAAAACTTCAGCATTCTGGCAAGTGTATTTTACTGATTTTCAACAGTTTACCAGCCACATTTGTGTGACTCTTGACTCCAAATAGCAACGGATATTTTTCCATGGATATTTTTCCGCTGCCAGCACATCCCAACGAATTTCACCTGTATGGAGAACAAAATGAGTAAACAGTGCAGTACAACGGATCAAGAGGGTACCCTTCGCCAGAGGGCAGAGATTGAGCTACTGAAAACTCCCGCCAATAATTCTGATCTTGCTGCCGACTCAATAAAAATGCTCCATGAACTGCAGGTTCTTCAGATTGAGCTTGAGCTTCAAAACAAAGTCATGCATCAAAATCAAACAAGTGAGGAGTTGTACCGCTCTATTCTGTATACCGTTTTGGATGGAATCTATCTGACTGATATGACCGGGCGCTTTATAGAGGTCAACTCCGCTTATTGCAGTATGAGCGGATACAGTGAGCAGGAACTGCTTACCATGAGCATCTCAGATATCGAGGCAATTGAATCTGATGTTGAAGTAGCAAAACGTATAGAAATGATAAAAAACGTGGGGTCGGCACAATTTGAATCCCGGCATCGGCGAAAGGATGGGAAGCTCTTTGATGTGGAAGCAAGGGTCAGTTATCTAGCTATTAATGTCGGCGTGTTTGTATCTTCCATTCGCGATGTTTCAATTCGCAAGGTTTCAGAGATCACTTTGCGGGAGAGTGAGCACAAGTATCGTCTTATGTTTGAGCATGCTGGCGATAGTATCACTATCATGGACTTGCACGGCAATCTTCTTGCGTTCAACCCTGCGACAACAGATATACTTGGCTACACCAGCGATGAACTTGTCACACTGACAACTGACAAAATTGATACAAGGCCTGAGGTGATGGCAGCAAACATGGGCATGCTTATGGAAACAGGTTCCTATACAGGTGAGACTGAATTAAGGCGCAAAGATGGCTCAATCTTTCCTGCATCAGTCGTTGCAAAAAAAATTGTTTGGGAAGGGCAGAGTGCAATATTAAGTACTTGTCGTGACATCACAGAGCGCAAGACTGCCGAAATAGAACACCAGAGACTTGAACAAGAATTCCAACAGGCTCAGAAGTTGGAAAGCCTAGGAATCATGGCCGGGGGCATTGCTCATGACTTCAACAATATTCTGCAATCCTTACTTGGAAATATTGAAATTGCAGCACGGGACATCGCACCGGATTCTGATGCCTACAGACATTTAAGCAATGCCATTCTTTCCGGAAGACAAGCAACCCGCCTTATTAACCTTATGCTTGCCTATGCAGGCAAGGGTACCATTATTAAGAAGCGACTGAACCTGAATGAACTAATCAACGAGAGTTTAGGTATTATGAGGAGTGCTGCAACATCCGCTGTTACTATTGAAATGAGTCTCTCTGAGGAACTTCCCCACATAACCGCTGACAACTCCCAGATTCAGCAGGTGATATTGAACATGGTTACCAATGCTGCTGAATCCATTGAGCATCTACCCGGTATAATCAAGATATCAACCGGAATCATTGAATGCGAAAATGAGCAACTGTCTAAAAGTTTACTGGACGAGAAGCCGAAACCGGGGAACTTCATCTTTTTGGAGATCAGGGATAACGGATGCGGTATGAGCAAGGAGACACTCCAGCGCATTTTTGAACCGTTCTTCACAACAAAATTCACCGGACATGGATTAGGTATGTCGGCAGTCATGGGAATTGTGCGATCCCACAGTGGGGCCATGTTTGTGGAAAGTACTCTCGGCAAAGGTACAACCTTCAAGCTTCTCTTCCCAGAATCTAATGATGTTCAACCATTTAATGCAGAGCAAATAATTTCAGTAGGAGAGAGGTTCACACCTTCTTCATATACGACTCATAATTTTACTATACTGCTTGTAGAC
>CAJBRY010000172.1 GCA_903958085.1 uncultured Geobacteraceae bacterium | reverse complement strand
GCAGAAGACAACCCTCCTGAAGGAGAAGAGGGCATTGAGTGGTTTCTCCTGACAACAGTAAAAGTAGAGTCTGCAGAGGACGCCGAGAAGTGCCTGCGTTGGTATTGTTTGCGCTGGCGCATTGAGGATTGGCATCGAGTTCTTAAATCCGGGTGCCGTATCGAAGATGCTGCACATAAGACAGCAGAACGCCTAAAGCGCGCAATTGCGATCAATTTGGTCATTGGCTGGCGCATCATGCTGATGACGCTGTTAGGAAGAGAAACTCCCGAACTTTCAGCAGAGGTGCTTTTTTCGGATATCGAGATCGAGGTATTAACTTGACAGTCAAAAGTTCTATTTTTATACGTACGTTTTAAAGTGTTGTTCTTTTATAATTTTACTACGTATTCGGCTATTTACATATTGCAGCCTTATGTCTACATCCTCTTCACAGTACGTCCATTGTATTGACGTACTGTGAATATTGTTATATACTCCCAGTGTTACTACCCAATTCCTAAGCACTGAGAGGATTTACAATGAGATCACAAGAGCTTTTTATGCAGTATGAAAAGGAAGTTGCACAATTCAAACTTGCACTTATTCAACGACTGTCCGGTGAGCCGTTGGCCTCCGAAGAAACACCACTAAAACGTACGTCAAATTTTTTCATGATTGAGACTGTATTGGTTGCCGCTAGTAAACCGTTGCACGTCAACGATATCATTGCCGCCATCGAAAAGGAGTTCGGAATCACCTTGGACAGAGACTCGCTGTCCTCGGCGATCATCAAGCAAGTTCGAAAAGAGAAACGCTTCGTGAGAGTGGCCCCCAACACTTTTGGTTTGCGCCAGAAATAACCTGAGAAATCTTTACTATTATCAGCCTTATTCTCTGACCATCCTGCTCTTGTGAGGCCACCCCATGATTGGACAACTTGGAATAGTATTGATGACTTTTAAAGAAGCATTCCCAAGAACTGCAACTTTTCGCTGGTTTGTTGTAGCTGTCTTCGGGTTCATTATTCGTCTCGATCACCATGGGGTGTCGTCCAGCATTCGTTGGCTGGGTGTCCGATCCGATCTTTACGAAACCTTTCTGGCCTTTTTCCGTTCCGGTGCGGTAAAGCTCGATAAAGTCATGCGGCACTGGCAAGTTTTGGTGACTAACCGCTATGCAGTACGTACGCAGAGCGGGGCGCTTGTGCTGTTAGGAGACGGAATCAAGGCGGCCAAAGAGGCCGAGTACATGCCCGGCGTTAAAAAGTTGCACCAGGAATCCGAAAACTCCGGGAAGGCCCCATGGATATTCGGGCATCACTTCGGTGTTGTGGGTATTCTGGCAGGCGGCATGGAGAAGCTTTTCTGTATTCCAATTGCTGCAGAACTTCATGAGGGAGCCGCAGCCTTGCGCCAGCTTCAAGGCAAGGAACCTCCAAAGGTTAACGGTGTTGAAAAGACCACTGTGACCACCTTGATGGGTAAACTCCTTGTCACGGTGGCGAGTAATATCGCAGAGCCTTGTGTCGCAGTGTTGGACGCTTACTTTGCAGCCTCCCCAATATTTGCAATGGCCAAGGCATTGCGCCGAAAAGATGGTGAGCGCCTGCTTCATATCATTACTCGTGCCAAAAGCAATATTGTTGTCAGAGAGCAGCATCCTGCTGAATATTGCGGACGTGGCCGTCCACCGAAGTACGGAAGTAAAATTTGGTTAACTAAACTTTTTACCTCTAGGCCAGAAGATTTTTCTAACGTTGTTGTCAGTGTTTATGGCGAGACGAAAACGCTTTCGATTCTCTGCCTGGATCTTATGTGGAACGACACACTGCGCTTTGTGCTAGTCAAAGACGGCACAGAGAAGTTTATTCTGATATGTTCGGATTTGGCCATGTCACCCGGTGAAATAGTCAACCTCTACAGCAAACGCTTCAAAATTGAGATCACCTTCAAAATGTTCAAGCACGTCATCGGCGGATTTTGCTATCATTTCTGGACTAAGGCATGGCAAATTCCAAAAGACCAGTCGTTCACCATTGAACAGTTGAAGGATATGCCGAAAAAAAGCCAGCGCCTACTTGCCGATGCGATGAACGCGGTCGAGGCCTTTGTTAACTTTGCCCTGATAGCGATAGGCACGCTTCAAATTCTAGCCATCGAACATGCAAAGGAAATCCGAATTCGCCATAGTTGGTGGATGCGGACTTACTCTTCCGAGGTGCCATCGGAGGAAATGGTGAAGAGGGTCATCCAGTATGAGTTCTACCATAATTTCCGCAAATTCAAGCATACTGCGATTTATAGGATAATTCAGGACAAGCGCATACAGTCAACGGCGATACCACTAACAGGGGTTACTTGAGTGCCATAGAACTTTTGACTGTCAAGATACATAGGAGTTTTTGAGAAAAGCCTCGCCGTACTCGTTCAGTTCAGGTGCAATCGTGTGGCAGGTTGTACATTCAACCTTGTGGGCTCTGCTGAAGGCAGGGATGGCAAAGGCGGTGCCAGCAGCAGCCAATTGAAAAGCAGAGCAGATGATGATGCCGGAGAATACAGCAGGTCTCTTACTCATAAACGAAAATCCTCCTTACAGAGCGTACCAGAATAGTCGTTGCTACCATCTATTGCACACATTTGAGCCGTCAACGTAGTCCTTGCAAAGCCAGACAAATGCCGCATTTCTGTCAGCTTCAGTGGTGTAGGCGGCGTAGTTCCTGGGTGTGCTGATACCGTTTATCTCTCCGAAGATGACGTCCACCTTTGACCAGAGAAATCCAGGCGGTACCGGTGGCGTAGCTGCCGGGTTGCCTATCGGAATCGGGACGTTCTTGATGGCTGCGTAGACACT
>CAJBRY010000171.1 GCA_903958085.1 uncultured Geobacteraceae bacterium | reverse complement strand
TGGTGATTATTCCAAAGAGAAAGTCACCTGGATGGCCAACAAGGATGGCAAATCGATCCTTGGCCTTGACAAAGAGATTCTGTCACTTAAAAACCCAGGCATCATCTCTATCCCACTTGGATTCATGGCTGCAATCCTTGGTGCTCTGATGTTCCCGAACAAACGTTCCGAAGAAATGTTCGACGAAGTATATGTACGTCAGAATACTGGACTCGGAATGGCTAAGGCAATTGATCATTGATGGTTTGTTGCTAATTGGCAGTTAGATGATAGAATTACGGCGGGGAGTAAACTCCTCGCCGTTTTTATTTTTTCAGGTAGACAAATGAAGATAGATTTAAATCAGCAATGGCACCATATTTCGAAAGATCAGATATTTAAGCTTCTCAATATTTCAAATGATATTGGACTGAATAGTTCAGAAATCGAGCTTAGGGCTAAGCAGTTTGGTTCAAATTGCATTTCAAAAAAAACTGCGGCAAATCCTCTGTTAATATTTTTATCCCAGTTTAATCAACCATTGGTTTACATACTGATCGCTTCCGCAGTTATTGCCAGTTTTTTGGGCGAATGGGTGGATGCCTCGGTCATATATGGCGTTGTGCTTGTTAATGCAGTTATTGGCTTTGTCCAGGAGGCAAAAGCCGTTAAGGCAATTAATGCATTATCAGAGTCCCTGACTACTTCTGCCACTGTTATGCGGGATGGAGTTCGAAAAATAATTTCTGCAACAGAACTTGTCCCTGGCGATATGGTTTTATTGCAGTCCGGTGATAGAGTCCCTGCAGATTTGCGACTCTTATCAGTTCGTGAGCTTCAGATAAACGAATCTGCACTAACAGGTGAATCGCTGCCTGTTACTAAAAAATGCGCAGTACTCCCATCAGACACAGAAATTCATGAACGCAATAACATGGCATATTCGTCAAGCCTTGTAACGAATGGTGTTGCAACGGGAGTTGTAATTGCGATCGGCGACAGAACAGAAATCGGTCGTATAAATGAGATGATTGCTTCGGCCGATATTCTGGCAACACCACTAACCAAAAAAATTTCCAGCTTCAGCTCCATTCTGCTTTACATTATCCTGATTCTAGCGGCTGTCACTTTTGTGGTTGGTGTTGTGCGTGGCGAATCGTGGTTACAGATGTTTATGGCAGCGGTGGCTCTGGCAGTAGGTGCAATTCCGGAGGGACTTCCTGCTGCTGTGACAATAACGCTGGCAATTGGCGTTTCCAGAATGGCAAGGCGAAATGTAATTATTCGCAAATTGCCTGCAGTTGAAACACTCGGAAGCACCACCGTAATCTGCAGCGATAAAACCGGCACATTGACTCTGAATCAGATGGCAGTTCGCGAAATTTTCTCCGGTGCTACTATATTTAATCTTTCCGGGAGCGGTTATGCTCCTGAGGGGGAAATAACCTGTAACAGTAGTCTCATACCGGCTGAAAGCAGAGCGCTGTGTGATTGTTTGAAAGCCGGAATGCTTTGCAATGAAGCCATATTAAAGATGGAAGACAATGAATGGGTGGTAGTCGGCGACCCCACAGAAGGAGCATTGATTGTTGCGGGTGCCAAGCTGGGATTTGACAGAAATAAACTTTTTGAAGAATTTCCGAGATTGGATGCAATTCCTTTCGAGTCCGAGCATCAATACATGGCAACTCTGCATAGTTACGAAGACAAGTTCATTCTTTACGTAAAAGGTGCGGCAGAAAGTATTCTTACTCGCTGCGATTTTGCCAAGAACGAAAATGGCGATTTAGTACCGCTTATGCGAGACAAATGCGAGATAGAAATTGCTCGTATGGCTGGAAAAGGTCTGCGTGTACTTGCATTTGCCTGTCTTGAAATTGAAGGATTATCAAATTGTCTGGAGCATGAGCATGTCGCAGGGGGGCTTACGTTTCTTGGCCTGCAAGGAATGCTTGACCCTCCAAGACCGGAGGCCGTTGCGGCTGTACTGGCGTGCCAGGCAGCCGGAATTCATGTCAAGATGATTACCGGAGACCATTTAATCACGGCAGTAGCAATTGGAAAAGAAATTGGCTTGCTTGGTGAAACAGACAGCAGTGGACAACTTATTGCCCTGACTGGAAGAAATATTCAGGCGCTTTCGGATGAGGAGCTTGCAACAGCAGTTAGACGCACGGCTATTTTCGCTCGTGTTCTCCCTGAACAGAAGCTTCGACTTGTTAGAGCATTGCAGGAGTGTGGTCATGTTGTCGCGATGACAGGCGATGGCGTCAACGACGCACCGGCGTTGCGTCAGGCTGATATAGGTGTCGCAATGGGCCTCGGTGGCACCGAGGTAGCGAAAGAGGCGGCAGATATGCTGCTTATAGATGATAACTTCTCATCCATTGAAGCTGCAGTGGAAGAGGGGAGAGGGGTGTTCGACAACCTGGTAAAATTTATAATATGGACACTGCCGACAAATTTGGGGGAGGGATTGGTGATTATGGTGGCCGTTTTGGCCGGTGTTCAGCTGCCAATTACTCCTGTTCAAATTCTATGGATCAATATGACTACTGCAGTGCTTTTAGGTCTTATGCTTGCATTTGAACCAAAAGAACCTGGACTGATGAACAGGCCTCCATACCATCCTGGCAAATCATTGCTGACAGGTGCATTGATATTGAGAATAATTATTGTAGGATTTATGTTGCTTGCCGGATCATTCGGGATTTTTGCGTGGCAGTTAAATCACGGAAGCAGCATTGAAGTGGCAAGAACATGCGCCGTAAATATTTTTGTTTTTGGCGAGATTTTTTATCTTTTTAACTGCCGCTCTCTGTTTCATTCTGTCTTCGAGATTGGTATCTTTAGTAACCGGTGGGTTCTTGTTGGTTCAGGAATAATGGTTTTACTTCAAATGTTTTTTACATACATTCCTGTTATGAACAGGGCTTTTGGCAGCTATCCAATCAATTTAAAAGCGTGGTTTATTATCATTCTGGCATCCACTGCTGTTTATTCCGTTATTGAATTTGAAAAAATGATTCGAAGAAGATTGGATATATCCATGAAGTGACGTACTGTATACAAATTGACAAAAGTGGATTTTTATATTAAAAACCTTTTTCATGATAAGAAATCGCTTGTTCATAGCAACTAACACTTTTATTGTGATTTTCTTTCTTACATTTCTTGGGATGCGTATTTCCCTGCTTGATAAAACTCCCAGACCCAAATCCAAACCACGGGCAGTTATTAATTCTGTAGTAAAATCAGCCCAGACAACAACAAATTCTTCCAAGCAGTCTTATACTCCGATATTTGATATTGCTTTAGAGAACTTTGCTTATATTATCCCTGCATTTATAACTTCAGTAACACCTTCAAAGGAACATTCAAATCCGGTTGAATTCTATACTCTCCGGCCTTTGACCGGGCGCTCCCCCCCTCTCTGTTAATCATTTTTTTCCTGTAAAATCATAACTTAAGCATAAACCACATATGGTTATGTCAAATTCCAGCAGTTCCATTTTTATGTTCGAATTGAATTTATTGAACATAAAAAATGCTATTTGTGAAATTTGATCTATAGCCTCAGGATATTTATGACATCTCTTTCAATCGTCATACCTTGCTACAACGCTGAAAAAACTATTTCAGATCTCTGTAAATCACTGATTTTGCAGTACTCTAAAGAATATTCTTTGGAGATTGTCTTGATTAACGACTTCAGTAAAGATGGAACAGACGCTGTTTGTAAAAGGCTTCAAGCGGACTATCCTGAAACAATCATATATGCCAGGTTGTCTCGAAATTTTGGTGAGCATAGTGCCGTAATGGCCGGGTTAAATCTTACAAGTGGCGAATATGTTGTGACCATGGATGATGATTTCCAAAATCCACCGGATGAGATCAAGAAACTGCTAAATGAGATAACCATGGGTTTTGATGTTGTTTACAGCCAGTACTCAGAAAAAATGGACTCATTATTCCGAAATATTGGAAGTTATTTGAATGGAAGCATGGCGAGAGTTATTTTGCACAAACCTGCCAACCTTTATCTCTCCAGTTTCAAAATTATGAACAGGTTTCTTGTGGATGAACTTATAACCTATAAAAATCCCAATCCATATATTGATGCAATAATTCTGCGCATAACCAGGAATATTGGAATGGTGGATGTGCGACATGACATTCGTAAGTCAGGGACTTCTGGTTACAGCATAAAAAAATTGGCGGCACTTTGGGGTGACATGCTGATAAGTTATTCTCTTATTCCTTTGAGAATATTTGCTTTTACTGGCCTAATATTTACAATTTTAGGTTGCTTTTCTGTGATTGATATGTATGTCCGTGACTTGCATCCATTTATGGATAATTTAAGTGAATTGGAAGAGTTGACTTCCATTACAATGTTTTTTAGAGGATTTCAGCTTTTTGCTACTGGTATCGTTGGCGAGTATGTCGGGCGTATATATCTTAAAATGAGTCAGGAACCGCAGTTCATAATCAGGGAAAAAATTGCCGGTCGTTTGAATACGAATGAAGCAGAGGTGTAACTGATGAATCATAGCAATGCTTCCATCGGGCATATCACTTCAATATCCATACACCCTGAAGATGCAGTATCTGTTATTGAATCATCCAAAAGCGATGATTCTCTGCATGACGACAGTTTTGTGGATGAATGGATCAGTGTTGCCAGAGAACAGGCTTCACTTGACACTATGATTGTGCCGCTTAACGCGATTGACGGTTGGAAGTGTGATCCAGTGGACGGAAATATCTGCCATGAAACAGGCAGGTTTTTTTGTATAACAGGTGTTCATGTGCGTCATCGGGTAGGCATGGAAGAGCTTGAATGGGATCAGCCCATGATCCTTCAGCCAGAAACCGGAATATTGGGGATACTAGCCAAGAAAATCAACGGTGTTCTTCATTTTTGCCTTCAGGCTAAAGTAGAGCCTGGCAATATCGGCAATGTTCAACTTTCCCCTACAGTTCAGGCGACTTTCAGTAATTACACCGGAGCCCATGGGGGCGACAGGCCGATATTTCTAGATCAATTTATTGATTTAGAAAAAGCTCATCTGTTGTTTGGAAAGCTTCAGACTGAGGATGGTGGCAGATTTCTCTATAAATCAAACCGAAATATGGTTGTGATTGCAGGAGAGGACTTTTCACTTGAACTGCCGGATGGATTTATCTGGCTGACGCTTCGCCAGATAATTGCCTTAATGAAGCGTGATAATCTTATAAATGCTTGTGCACGCAGCATCCTCTCCAGTTTTCTGTTTGTTTTTCCGCACCTGTCTCCCGCTCTTCTGCTATCTGGAAATGTAACCAAGAACACAATAAACTTAAATCCAGATATTATGTCTGGGATTAGAGCCACCCTACAATGGCTTGATGACCGTAAAGCCGCAAACCATATCTTGAACAGGCGTATTGGATTGAATGATTTGCAGGAATGGCATATTGACGGAAAAGGTTTTTTTTCAAATAAAGAGGGGCGATTTTTCAGGATCGTAGGGCTAAAAATCAGTTCAGAGTCGCGCGAAGTCAAGAGCTGGGGCCAGCCTATTATTGAGAACCCGGCAGCGGGAGTTATAGGTCTTCTTATAAAAAACGGTGAAAATGGCTTAGAACTGTTGATGCAGGCTAAGGCTGAACTTGGCAATAAATCTGTTGTGCAGTTAGGGCCAACGGTTCAGTTTACTCAGAGTAATTACGAAGGTAGTCGAAAGCTGAAAAAACCGTTTTTGTTTCATGATTTTATTGAGGAAAACCATTTTCCTGTTATTCACGATAGTTGTCAGACCGAAGAGGGAGCGCGTTTTTATAGAGAATATCATAGGCATCGTATCCTGATGTTGCCTGACGACGTTGAATTATCACTCCCCCCTGATTATCGCTGGATGCCACTTGAAGATGTCGTATTCCTGCTGCATCTGGGTGAACAGGTAAACTCATGTGCGCGGAGCATTTTATCGTGCCTTCTGTAATAGTATCAGAACCTGTCAATGTTGGCATTCTAGGTGTTTCCGACATTGCCGGTCGTAAATTCATTCCCGCCATACTTAAGAGTAAACAGGCGCGCCTCAAAGCTCTGGCAAGCAGAATGCCGGAGAAACTTGCCACCTTTAAAAAGAATACATCTGTTGAACTCAAGAGTTATGGCGAACTGTTAGCTGATCCCGTCATTGACCTTGTCTATATATCTCTCCCCAACCATCTACACGAAGAGTGGAGCATTCGTGCTCTTGAACATGGCAAGCATGTCCTCTGCGAAAAACCTCTCGCCCTATCTGTTGCGTCGGCAAAACGAATGCTCGATGCGGCCGATTTTAATGGAAGGTTACTGTTTGAAAATATTATGTATCTGCAGCATCCACAGCACAAAGCAGTTAAAGAGTTTGTTTTGTCCGGTCGAATCGGTAGAGTACTTTCTTTAAATTCCGAATTTGCCTTTCCAGGCCCGGTTAAAGGTGATTTCAGGCTTGACTCTGATATGGGTGGCGGAGCGTATAACGATTTGAACCGCTATCCGCTGAGTGCCGCACTGAATTTTTTGGAAAGTAAGAAGCACCGTTTTATTGAAGGAAAAAAGGAAACCAGTGGCGGTTTAAATATTTCACTTCAGGCAGAATCAGTTACAGATGCTGATGAAAAATTCTCTTTTCTTACCTCATTCGGTTTGAGCTATAGATCATTCTATGAAATAACCGGCGAGCTGGGCAGTATTAGAGTTGAACGCGCTTACACAACACCCGCTGACATGGAAAACAGGATAATTATGATGGTTGATTGTGGTGACCACTCAATTACAGTAACTCCCTGCGACCATTTTCTGGCAACAATCGAACACGTTTGCGAATTGATAAGATTGGGTGATTGGGGCTACAACAATCAAAATAGTCTGGAATTGGCCGAACTTGCTGCAATGTTTCAAGAAAACTGCAGCGAAAGGTAGGGATAAAATGTCAGAAACAGCGCCAAAAATACGTTATTGGGAGTACCTTTCAGAGTATGAAGCTCACCGCCAGGACTATCTGAAGATTGTAGACAGGGTTTTTTCATCCGGTCGACTTATTCTGGGTGGAGAGGTTAAGAGTTTTGAAGAAAATCTGGCAGCTTATTGTGGGGCCTCTTCTGCTGTTGGAGTCAACTCCTGCACCGACGCGATTTTTCTAGCCCTGAAGGCTCTTGGCGTAGGCCCAGGTGATGAGGTGATCACCGTTGCTAATACAGCAGTGCCTACAGTTGCCGCTATACGTGCGACCGGAGCAGTGCCAGTATTCGTTGATGTCGAATTAGATACTTATCTTATGGATACCTCTCTTGTAGAGACAAAGTTGACCGGACGGACAAGATGTCTTGTGCCGGTGCATCTCTGCGGTCAAATGGTAAATATGAGGCCTTTGCTCGAACTCGCCAGGCTTAATGAACTATGTATTGTGGAGGATTGCGCACAGGCATGCGGTGCAACATATTTTGGAAAACGGGCAGGTTCTCTGGGTG
>CAJBRY010000170.1 GCA_903958085.1 uncultured Geobacteraceae bacterium | reverse complement strand
TTAATAGTCCGGTACTGTCCGGCAACATCCAAAAGCCCTTGAGAAATCGAGGGCTTTTCTTTTTACTAGTAAGGAAAGCGATGATGGGTAATTGACGCATTGTCAGTTGTCGTATAAACTTCATCGGTTGATGTATTATCAACTAAATTAAACCAAATATATTGTCGTCCCAGACAGTTTAATGTTTGTCAATGTGTGTATCTCTCATGAGCCACAAAAGCTTGTTCATCAAAATTATTGACCTTCGGAGGCCACGCAGATTGCTATGAACAATTCCTGGCGAAATTTTATTCGTGTGAATGGCGGTATGTTTGTCGCCTGCTGGACGGTGCTTGTTTTGGTGCTGGCCGGCTTTGCTGTATATGACAATCACCGCACAACTATTGCCAAGGCCGAGAAAGAAGCCCGAGACTATTTCAGGCTCAACGTATTCTATCGCGCCTGGGGAAGTCGTATGGGTGGCGTCTACGTACCTGCTGATAAAGTTGCCCCCAATCAATATTTAACCGTACCGCATCGGGATATCAGGTCGCAGGACGGCCAGAATCTTACATTAGTAAACCCGGCCTATATGACTAGGATGGTCTTCGAAGAAATCCAGGCGGCATCACCTGATCCAATCATCAGCCGTCTGGTTAGTGTTAAGCCGTTGAATCCGCTTAACAGTCCTGACCGATGGGAGCAGGAAAGCCTTGAAGCGTTCGAGCGTAAAGATGGTTCTGAACGTTCAGAAATTACAACGGTGAATGGAAAGCCGTACCTCCGCTTTATTTCTGCATTTGTAACAGATAAACCTTGCCTGAAATGTCACGCACAGCAGGGGTACAAGGCTGGTGATGTTCGAGGCGGCATAACTATTTCCATTCCCATGTCAGGACCCTTTAAGGAGGACAAGGCAGCTGCGAAGCGCACGGTTGGGCGATATATGTTCCTCTGGCTAATGGGAACCACCGGTATTGTAGCAATGTCTCGCCGCCGCCACCGTGATGAAATCGATCTTCGCAACAACGAACTCAAATTCCGCACGGTTTGCGACTGGACCCAGGATTGGGAGTACTGGGTTGATCCTGCCGGACAGATAAAATACGTGTCTCCTTCATGTTTGGTAATAACCGGTTATTCAGTAAATGAGTTCATGGCAGATACCGGGCTGCTGACACAAATAGTCCATCCTGATGACAGAAAGACCGTAAATAATCACCATTGTATCACGCTGGAACAGGGAGATGCTTCGGACCAACAGATCCAGTTCAGGATCGTCACACGAAATGGAGAGACTCGCTGGATCCATCACCTGTGTCGCCAAGTCAATATTAACGGCGAGAATATGGGGCGCCGGGTTTCCAACCGAGACATAACAGCCATCGTGTTAGCCAATTCCCAATTGCAAGAGAATGCCACCCGTCACCAGGCGATTGTCAATACCAGCCTTGACGGGTTCTGGGTGGTTGATACAGACGGACAACTGGTGGATATCAACGATCGTTGCTGCGTTATGTACGGCTACAGCCGGGATGAGATGATCGGAATGAAAATACCGGACATTGATGCCTCGGAGCATTCTGAGGAGACGGTTTCGCGAATCAACACTATCATCAACAGCGGATATGCCCGCTTCGAGGCACAGCACCGCTGCAAAGACGGACGGATAATTGATGTGGAAATAAACACATCATATCTTCCTGATGCCCGGCAGTTTATGGTGTTCGTGCGAGATATCAGCGAGCGAAAGCAGGCTGATATTGAGTTGCGCCTCAGGGAAGATCGTTTACGTCGTTCTCAGCAAATAACCCATACCGGCACTTGGGAACTTAATGTGGAAACTGGTTCGCTTTATTGGTCAGACGAAATATACCGAATATTCGAGATAGAACAGACCGAATCAGGGGTAGACTATCCGGCATTCCTGGCAACAATTCACCCAGGTGACCGTGACATGGTAAATGATGCCTATCAGAAATCTCTTGAAAACAAGTCCATATATTCAATCGACCACAGGCTTCTCTTTTCTGATAATCGTGTCAAATGGGTGCATGAAGAATGTGAGACTACTTTTGATGAGAACGGGAAACCTCTCATATCGCTTGGCACTGTACAGGACATAACGCTAAGAAAACGGGTAGAAAAGGAACGTCTTGACCTGGAGCAGCAGATGCAGCAGGTTCAAAAACTGGAGAGCCTTGGCGTACTTGCCGGCGGCATTGCCCATGACTTCAATAATATCCTAATGGCCATTATCGGCAATGCTGACCTTGCGTTGATGAGAATCAACAAGGAGTCACCAATAGTTGAGAATTTGCATCGCATTGAACAGGCTGCAGCCCGGGCTTCCGATCTTGCAAAACAGATGCTTGCCTACTCAGGTAAAGGCCGGTTCGTTGTCGAAAATTTAAATCTAAATATTCTGCTGGATGAGATGTTGCACATGCTGGAGGTTTCCATCTCCAAAAAAGCTGTGCTACGGCTTAATCCGCACCAGTCGCTGCCATTGATAGAAGCTGATGCAACCCAGATGCGCCAGGTAATCATGAATCTTGTAATAAATGCGTCAGAGGCTATTGGAGAAAAAAGTGGTGTCATAGCTATAACCACCGGCTGTATGGATTGTGATCAGAGTTACCTGAAAAATGTCTGGCTTGATGAGAATCTCAGTACCGGACTGTATGTCTATATGGAAATTGCTGATACCGGTTGCGGCATGGATAAAGAAACTCTGGCTAAATTATTTGATCCGTTTTTCACGACAAAGTTTACCGGTAGAGGCCTGGGAATGTCAGCTGTTCTCGGGATAGTCCGGGGGCACAAAGGAGCCATCAAGGTTTATAGCGAATTGAACAAAGGTACGTCTTTTAAGATACTATTGCCGGCTTCCAGTCGCCCGGCAGAACTGTTTAACGGTCAATCCTGCCAAGACGACTGGAAAGGTAGCGGCACTGTACTGTTGGTCGATGACGAAGAGACCGTACGTGGCATCGGAAAGGAAATGCTCCATGAGTTGGGATTCAACGCCATTACCGCAAATGACGGCAGAGAGGCAGT
>CAJBRY010000169.1 GCA_903958085.1 uncultured Geobacteraceae bacterium | reverse complement strand
ACTGCTTTTCCATATGTTTCTGGCTGCAATTTCAGTTACGATCCTGATTGCCATCTTTATGGGGTGGCGTGCCGGTGCAGTAGCAGCAATCGCGATTCCAGTCACCTTGGCGCTTACCATGCTGATCTTCTACCTGATCGGTTACACCCTGAATCGTATCACGCTTTTTGCACTGATATTTTCAATAGGTATTCTGGTGGATGATGCCATAGTGGTGGTTGAAAATATTCATCGCTATTTCACTACCACCATCATGAAACCGTTGGAGGCGGCAATCAGAGCGGTTGATGAGATAGGTAATCCTACCGTTCTGGCTACGTTTGCTGTTATTGCATCTATTCTCCCGATGGGGTTTGTCGGCGGACTGATGGGACCCTATATGCGCCCGATTCCCGTAGGTGCAAGTATGGCCATGCTTTTTTCCATGCTTATTGCGTTTATCGTCACTCCATATTTTGCTTTCAGATTTATGAAAGGGGAGTCACACCACGGGTCGCATGAAGAACCTGAAGACTCAAAACTTACCGCATTCTACCGTCGCTGGATGGGACGTTTAATCCATGAAAAAGGACTTAGGTACGGTTTTCTGGCAACTGTTGTGGGATTGTTGCTGCTCTCCTGTTCACTGATCTACTTTAAGACTGTGACAGTCAAAATGCTGCCGTTTGATAACAAAAATGAACTACAGGTTATTATCGACGCGCCTGACGGCACTCCGCTTGAACAGACAGCCCGCATGACCCGTGAGATGGGCGATGCTTTAAGAACAGTACCGGAGGTTACAGACTTCCAGGCTTATATCGGCACCAGCGCCCCATTTAACTTTAATGGACTGGTGAGGCACTATTATCTGCGCAAAGGCTCAAATCTGGCAGATATTCAGGTCAATCTGCTCCCGAAGGACGAGCGTAAAGATCAGTCGCATGCCATTGCCAAACGCATAAGGCCGCTAGTTAAAGCTATTGCAGATAAATACAACTCAAGAGTAAAGGTCGCGGAGATACCGCCAGGGCCACCGGTACTGGCAACTCTGGTCGCCGAAATATATGGCCCTGATGACAATTCAAGGGCAGGAGTCGCAGCAAAGGTCAAGGCTGTTCTGGCAAAGACTCTTGGCGTTGTTGATGTGGATTGGTATAGGGAGGACGATCAATCCAAGCTGACATTTACGGTTGATCAGGAGAAAGCGGCACTGTCAGGAGTTGCCGTTGAAGATGTAGCCAAAACCCTCAAAATTGCATTAGAAGGTGAAAACAGCGGAATTATTCACCTCCCAAAAGAAAAGGAACCGGTCAGTATAAATCTGCGGATCCCGGCTGCGCAGCGAAGTTCTGCGTCCGCTCTTTCATCAATTTATGTACCTGGCTCCAAAGGCAATGTTCCTCTCTCGCAGCTTGTGCGCAGTACCACTTCAAATGAGGAAAAAACTCTTTACCGTAAAAATCTGAAAAACGTTATTTATGTGACTGCTGACGTAGCCGGACAGATTGAGGCGCCGGTCTATGCTATTCTTAAAATGCAGAAAGAGATTGATGCCATTCCTACACCGGATGGAGAAAAAATTGAAGTGCTCGCATCCCGTCAACCGTGGAGCGAGGAGCATATCGGTATGAAATGGGATGGTGAGTGGCATATTACTTACGAAGTTTTCCGTGACCTCGGAATTGCTT
>CAJBRY010000168.1 GCA_903958085.1 uncultured Geobacteraceae bacterium | reverse complement strand
GTGTGGCTGAAATAGTTGAAGACGCGAATATCAATGATGGATAGCTCTGGATGAGAACGATGTCTGCATTCCGCATGCAGCTTGGCCACACCATACCATTCGTGCGGTTCGAGCTTGTTTATAGGCACGATAGCGGGTGTATCGCGTTTTGCAGGCTCGCTGAAACTTGAGCCATAAGCGGCACCACTACTCAAGAACAAGTAACGACATGTAGGGTGCGCCTGAAGGTATTCCAGCACCATTTCGTCGAAGCGCAGGGTCACCTCAAAGATCGTATTACCCATTGCCAGCGCTTGTGCCGGATTGCCGACGCCGACGAAGTTGATGACCGCATCGAATTCTTGTTTGGGGAATCCGGAAAAGTCATCCGTCGGATAGCGTCCTGCCAATCCTGTGGACACCAACCATCTCGTCACCTCATCCGGACGTCGCGCAAATAAATGTAGATTGTCGCTTGCTGTCTTAGAGAACGAGACGATCAGGTCTCTGGCTATCTGACTGGTTGCACCTAGGATGGCTATCCTCATAGAGAGCCCCTAATCACTCAACTGGGGAAACTGCTCATCCAGTTTTGAGCCAAACGCTAGGCGCGGACGACATTCGGTCGCTCCGTCCATGACGACCTCGATCAGCAATGGTCCCTTATGTTGTGCGACCTTTGGCAGAATATTCTTCATGTCATCCGCACTGGAAATCTTATATGCAGCGATGCCGTAGGCCTTTGCAATATCAACAAAAGACGGGCTGCTATATCCCTTCTTGGTTGATTGATCACGACCATCAAAATACATATCTTGGAAATTCTTGACCATACCCAGAACCGAGTTGTTCATCACAATCACGGCCATATCCAGATCCAAACGGTTCAGCGTATCCAACTCCTGAATGTTGATCTGCATGCTTCCGTCACCCGTGATCACTACGACCTTTTTCTTCGATTCGATGCCGACACCTAAAGCCGTTGGTAACGCAAAGCCCATCGCCCCCATTCCGCCGCTGTAATGCACTGCATGGTTAGGCGATAGTCGCAGGCTTTGTGCTGCCCACATCTGATGGTTCCCTACGTCGCAAACATAATCGACAGACTGTTTTGCCAAGAGATGATTCAATTGTTTGAAGAGCTCGCTCGGACTGATTTCCCAGTCCGCATATTCATTGGCTTGCGCTGTTTCTCTTTGCGTTGAAAGTTCAGGCACCCAACTGGCGTCGAGTTTCATAAACGTCTCCGCTCGAATAGGGAAGGCACTGAAGAAGCTTTCTGCAGTAGCACAAATATTCAGATCAGCTTTAACACGATTGCCCAACTGCGCCGCATCAATATCCACTTGAACAACCCTAGCTCGGCGCGCGAAATCTTCTATATCTGCACCGGTTTGCCGCACGTCAAGTCGCGCCCCAACAACGATCAAGAGGTCACAATTCTGTACTGCCCAATTTGCTTCTCGATTGCCATAACTACCAATCATGTTGAAGTAATGGCTACGAGCCACAACACGTTCGTGCCCCATGAGTGTGGACACATAGGGAATACCTAGGCTGTCAGCCGCGAACAGCCACGCATCCATGGAATCTGCCCAACGTGCTCCACCGCCAATGCAGATCAAGGGGCGTTGCGCCTCTTTGCAAAGTGCTGTCAGCTGCTCCAATTCATTTGCGGATATCTGGGGGCCAGAACTGATATT
>CAJBRY010000167.1 GCA_903958085.1 uncultured Geobacteraceae bacterium | reverse complement strand
TGCAGGGAGCTGACTTTGAAATATTCCAGAGCATCAGTATTCATGAGATCAGTGTCAAGATAAATGGCGTTCTTTTTGCATGGAATCTTCGTAATGGCATTTCTTCATTCAGCTGTTCGTCATACTGTACTCCGGCATTACCAGGAAGTAACCTTACAGTAAGGGTCTGGATACCAGCAATGGGCCGGCCCTAAAGCCGGTGCGTCCCGATCCTGAAGGGCGACCGGACGGAGCAGTTGCTCCCACGCTCCCTGTCAACGGACAGTGATAGTTTACAAACAATAACAACATAAGAGTTAGGCGCATTAGTGAACCGAGACGCAGTCTTAAATATGATTCAGATGTATGGTATGAGTTGCCTGCTCATGGCATACGAAGATCCTACAACTTCAAGCGAAGAGTTTGAGGAGGTAGAGATTGCCATTCAGATTTTCTTTGATGACCTTATCAAGAACCTTCCTTCTGCCTTAGCATGACGACTGACAAATAACATCTAACCATAGGAGCTCGATAAATGCGTTATCTTGATTTTGTAGGGCCTGGCTGAATCTCTCGCTACTCAGTTTCGCGACAATGAATTGCAGCATCAGATAGTAGCCTTTGCCATCAAGGGTGGGAAGGTAATAGACTTTGGAGTAAATCAGCTGCGTTACTCCCGCAACTCATCTATATTTAGACGCTCGATGCATGCAGAGATGGACTTGCTCCGCAAGCTGGGCAATAAATCTGTCGGCAGTAAGATTTATATTTATCGCTTCAACAATGCAGCAGGCAAAGACTCTCGCCAGAATAAGAATGGCAAGCCTTGTCTGCTTTGCCAGCACTGCCTGAAGCACGCAGGGATTGCTCGCGTCCACTACTTGGACGACAGCAGTCAGGTCTGCACCATCAAGAACCGGGACATGATTGAGCTTATTGGCGAACCCAATGAGATCACTTGTCGATTCCTTGACCGTTTCGCCGAGAATCGTCATGGCAAGTTCGATCCTGTTCACTTTGTCGCATCAAAGTAACAAGTGGTACTAAGACCTCAAGCCTTGTGCATAACGAATTCTATATCTTAAATTAAGATTATCTTGTAGCAATGGAGCTGCCTTGAAGATCAACAGTGCGTCTGTTTACGCAAATCGCGATTCAATCCTTAGCTGTATGAAGGATAAAGGCTTCAGTTCAGCAAGGGTGTTCTACTGCGGGAGTGGTGACTCAGGCGGAATTGAAGAAATAGATATAGAGGGTATGACTGGCCCAGAGCCCTCTGTCAAGTTCATCAAGGCAGAGACTAGCTGGGACAGGGAGCGGAGCGCTTGGGACGAGAGGATCGTCGAAGCCAGCATGCCGCTTACCGATGCCATTAGAGAGCACTGCTATGATTTGCTGTCCGCCAGACATAGCGGCTGGGAGAATGAAGACGGCGGCGAAGGCGAGTTCATCTTCGATCCTAAAGATGGAAACATCAACTGGTGCCATCGCGAATTTTATGTAGAGGCTCGAACCATTAATCACGAGGTCTGAGATGCATACCATCCATCACGCTGAGTCGTCCGCTCGCATAGAGCAGTTGAAATCGTTGGACGCGGTCTGGAACCTTTCCAGTTCGCTGCGGGTCTGGACCAACTTGGCCCTTTTTTCGATGACCAGTTGGAGGTTTTCGACCTTAAGAATCTTCTCCATCAGGGTCATTTCCTTGACCGGCTCAGGAGCAGGAACAACGGGTTTTTCAGGTTCAACCTTCAGGAGAGGCTTCTGCTCTTCGGTTTTGGTCTCTTCAGGATTGAGAACCGTTTTTGCAGCTGCAAGAACTGCGTTTTCTTCCTTGGATGCTCCGCCGTTGGTCGGCTTCAGTACTGGTGATGTAATCTTTGTCATTGTGTTTCGCTGCTGCCCTGCAGACTTTTTTAGGCATCTGGCTCGCCGGGGTTTAAGAAAAAATTTATGCCCCGGGATCAAACGGAGTGAAAATTTTAAGCAAGAGTTCAGGTCATGATTTTATGCAATAAAATCTGAATGAACCCCAAGGGTGACGGTGCCAGAAGGCGGTCACTCTTAGCGAAAAAGATTTTCACGAGTTTAACTTTGCTGCAAATTTTGAGTAATAGTGGGTTGGCTTTTGCTTGCTTTTCCTTCAAAAGCTGCCCGGAAGGGATTTCTTTTTTGGCAGGGTTTCTTCTTTGTCTTGGTCTCAAAGAAAAAAGCCTGATTCGCGAACAAAAAAAAGACTGCCGGAAGGCAGCCTTTCTCAGGGCTTCTGTGTTTGATCAGAAGGGGATTTCTTCTGAAGGCGTTTCTTTGGAAACCTTCTTTGAAGTATTGCGTTTCTTTTTGGGAGTTTCAGTGGGCTTTACCGGTTCGTTAACTTCGGATTCTTCCAGGCGGTTTACATAAGCGGTGTAGTCATGTCCGAATTGGTCGGGGCTTTTCAGTTTTGCGATTTCAAGGGAGATGTAATCTTCATCCTTGTATTTGTGTGAGAACTTTACGAGGTCTTCGATTTTGAAGTTGATCTTAATGATTTCAAGGCCTTCGATTTTCTTTCCTTTTCCGATGTAGTTTTTTACAAAATTTTTCATGGCTGTGATTTTTAAGTGAAATTTATATGCAAGTGTAATTAAGACCATGGAGGGGCACTCAAGTAGGAACTGGAATACCGAACACCTGCAGGATATGCCGGGAAAATTCTTGAATGAGTAGCACTTTCACCCCGGAATGGGATAATAGCTTAGCATAGGAATTAAACAAAGACCACAGTCATCAGATTTCTGTAATTGCATCCGGGAAATGAAAATCAGCCGGCCTGAATTGATCAAAGAAAAAAATCCAGGATTGTTCTACAACCAGATGTTAGATACCCCGAAATCGCATAACCCCGGGCTAATTAATGACTACACCTGTTGACGAGCATGAAAAAAGCCGCTGCGGTTTCCC
>CAJBRY010000166.1 GCA_903958085.1 uncultured Geobacteraceae bacterium | reverse complement strand
TGTGTGGCAAGGCACCCAACAATACTACTCAGGTCAAAGTCCAAAGCCTTTTTAACCTCCGTAAACTTGCATCCTGCCTCCAGGATAAGGGTTTCTGTTGCTGATCGGAGCAAATAACAGTTACCCTTTGATGATGAACCGATTACGATTAATTGCATAGTCTTTAATTTGTTTTAGTGGGATGGGCTGAACTCGAATCAGCGCATATTTGATCTGTGCTACGGTCTACCCCTAACCTACCATCCCATCATTGAATTGATTGAATTAAAACCCCGGCCCTTGAATCGTCCCGTCTGCCACAACTTCCTCCACCGGCTCAACGTGCTTGGGTGTTGTACTGATTACTTCGGCTTCCTCCATGGTGAGGGATTGCTTGTTGGCGTTATCCCGTACCGTTGTGCGTGATGCCTCGGCTACCTGGTCCACTCCTTCGTTGTCGGTGATAATGGCTGAATCGTCACTTTCACGGAAAATCAGTTTGCAAGCCCGGTTGATTACCGTTTTTTTGCTCATTTCATCGGCAAAATTCTGATGTGCGCCCGAATTTCCCTTTGCTGCGCCCTGGTTCCAGCTTGCCCGAATCTGCGCTATGGTCATTGGCACCATGTCGGATGTGTTGTCGGTGAGTATCACTACAGCATAGGCTCCCCGAATCTTGGAATTGTCGATGTTCTCCAACTTCTGCTCATGCTTTGTGATGGTCTTGCGCCCTGTCAGGTGGTCGATGGCATATTCAAATACGTCCCCTTCGTAAATCACGTTGGCGTGAATCTCTTTCAGGTTCCCGTACCGTTTGGCAAGGGCAATGTTCCCGGTATATTCCCTCTGCCATGTAAGCTGGTTCCCGTACACAAGGAAATCGCCCTGTTTCTTCATCGGGCTAAGTCCCTGGGTCACCATTTCAAATAGGGCGTTCGCCACTGATTCGCGTGTGCATACTTCCAATGCGGGTTTCCCTGCCCGGTCCTTCACGTTTTGCAGGATCAGCCATGCCGATTTCAGGGCATTGGATGGTACATAATCCTTTGGGATGGTAAGTTCTCCGGTCTGTTCAAACATGGTTACTTTAGCCAGTACGCTGTCGGCTATGTTCTTTTGCTGTGTTGCCGGTAATGTGTTTTCTGTTGCCATTGGGTTTTGATTTATAGGATTAGTTTAAAAAAAAAGGTTTTGCTTTGAAATACCCTAAAAAGTCAGTCATTGCAAGATTACGGCATCAAAAACCTGCGGAGGACCGTGAGCATCTTGCAAGCCAGTATAGACCGATACTGTGCTATGCCCTCCTTATGCGTTTGTGACCTGATGGAGTGGCAGCTTACCTACCTTTAGTTCCTGGTCATAGCTTACGATCAGGTTTACCACCTGCGAATCTGTATCGGTGATGGTGTTGATTGATTCCCTGTTGTCGATGAAGATAGGAGCCGTAAAGTCGTGGTAGTGGCTGAATACGTTGATGATCTCTATACCTGAATTGATTCGGGCCGCATTGTTGGCATCCGAATACGGCACCCCGTTGATAAGGCATTCACATGCGGGTTCTGATCCACCATTGATAAGGGTGTTGAACATGCGGAACTTCACCGATGGGAACATATCGTTTACGCTCATTTCCACAATGTTCATTTTGCGCTTTGTGAACTCGTCAATCTGAAACTCGATCTTCTCCAGCTGTGCTATCATCTGGGCCGTGGTCTTTTCCTCTGCCTCCAGTTCCTTGATACGGGACTTGTCCTTGGTGATCTGGTCGCGGGTGGATAGTTCGGCCCTCTTTGCGTCCAGCTTCGCCTGGTAGTCGGCTTTGGCCTGTTTGAGTTCGCTTGTGTCGGGTTGTTGTGGTGCATCAGGGATAATAATCGCTTTCAGTTCAGCTTGTGCCTCTTTGTATTCAGGGACACCGGCCAGTTCGCTTTCGATGGTGTGAAGGGATGGCGTGTTCTCGATGGATTCGATGGAGGATTCGCATTTTATAATCTGACCCGTACAATCCTCCACCTTCATCTTCATTACCCGGATGTACTCCTGTGATTTTTCAATCTCGGCATTGTTGCTGCCGCCCATGTGACTAATGCTATCCAAATCCAATGCCTTTGCGGCATTGTATTTTTTAGTTGCTTCGGCTTCCTGGTGTTCGATGAAATCATCGGGCAAACCTTGGCCGCAGGTCGGGCAGCTTAATGAACCATCAAATACAAGTGTTTCAGCGTTGCGTGTAGTCCACTTGTTTCTGAGTTCTACGTTCTGGGCGTTCAGGTTCTCGATACGGCCCTGTGCGCCCTTAATGTCAGCCTCATGATTAAGGATGGTCTGTTGCAGGGACAACACTTTGTTCTTGGCATCCTTTATGTCCGAATCTTTTTTGTTGACCGATTCCTGAAACCTTCTCTGGGCGATGTATTCCAGGTTGTTGATACTGCTTTCAAGGTTGTTTTTCTTGATGAGTAAATCGGCCCTGTTGCGTATCGCATCCTGAACCCCGGAACCGGAATCAAGTATGTTGCGCTCCATGTTTTCAATCTCACCTTTCAGTACGCCTATCTCCAGTTCGATCAGGCTGAAATCCTTTGCTTCGGGCATGTTGCGGGTAACTTCTGCAATGCGTATTGGTTTCTGCTCCAGTTCCGTTTTCAGGAGTTTCTTTTTTGCTGCATACTCTTTCTTCAAATCCTCCAGCGTTTTCTTTTCGGTACGCATGGTGTTGAGCAGGCTGGCCAATGAATCCCCGGCAATATCTTCATCCGATGGGACATTTGCGATGGCGGTAAGCATAGCCCTGCGTACATCCCATTTAAGGCTGTTGAAGTAGGTAGGCGATGTAAGCAGCTTGAATGTTGCCTCGGGACAAATGTCGTTCACATAGGCGGTGAACTCGTTGGATTGGTATGGTACATCATTCACGAAAAACAATGTTTCGTTCCCCGAAAACTCGGCTGTTTCCTCTCCGCGTTTCTTCACCCATTTTTCTTTGAGTACGCGGGTCATTTTGGTTTCTACTCCGTCAATCAGGAGTATAGCGGTCACTTCGTGGTCGATCTTCGGGATGATTACCCCGTTTTCGTCAAAGGTTTTTACTCCGAAATCTTTTCTGTCCTGTGCGTCCTTGCCGAACAATAACCATGTGAACGCATCGAAGATTGTACTTTTTCCGGTTCCGTTGTCCCCGTATATTTTGGTTTCATCGCTGAAATCAATTTCAATGGCCCTGATGCCTTTGAAGTTCAGGAGGGATAATTTGATTAGGTCGATTTTCATATCTGTATGGTTTTGATTGATTGGATTTTTGCTTTCTGTGCGTCTGGGTCGTAAGCCCTGGCCGTCCGTATGGCTGTTTGCCTTGCATCAGCCTCCGTGGTGTTTAACACTTCTACCGTGTGCCACATTTCGCAGTGCCGTTTCTGCTTGGTGATTACCTGAACTTCATAATCCATATCACCGTTTTTTAAAGATTTGGTTTATGTCATCTTCGATGATCGTTTTGAAGGTTGTTACGATCCACCATACCCATATGGCCGAAGGGATCAGGAGTGTTAAAATTTTTAGGATCAGCATGTCGGTTATTTTTTATTTAGTTGCTTTTTTGATTGCTTGTTTTAATTCATAGTAAGCATCACACTGCGACAAGTATTCTTTATCGAAGAATTGAACCATTTTAATTGCTGCCTCCAACAATTCAGGGGATGCTGCAATTAGTTTTGCATTGGCTTTATGCTCGTTAATAGAAACATCCTGCATCAATACGTACCTATCAAAGGAGTTCCTGCTGCTCCGATTCTTGTTTCTCGATCTCGTTGTGTCCAATTATTTATGGTCCA